>SHLN01000301.1 GCA_004283105.1 Acidimicrobiia bacterium | reverse complement strand
TGCGAGGCGACGAGGAAGAGGGTTATCGAAATGTTCGGCGGATGCCCTCTCGGCCGCTCACGGTCGTAACCGACGGGACGAAACCCCGGGAGTGATCCCGGGAACAGAAGCCCGGCGGATGTGAGCCCACATGTGTGGGAAGCGCACACCGCGCACGCTCCGTACCTGAGAACAGGAGCGTTGCTATGTGCGGAATCATGGGATATGTCGGACCCCGTCCGGCCAGCCCGATCATTCTCCAGGGGCTGAAACGCCTCGAATACCGGGGATACGACTCGGCCGGCGTCGCCGTCGCCGATGACGGCGTCATCGAGATGCGGAAGGCGGCCGGCAAGCTCGAGCGACTGGCCGACTTGCTCGACGAATCAGCACCGAGCGGCCGGCTCGGCATCGGCCACACCCGATGGGCCACCCACGGTGCACCCACCGATGAGAACGCCCACCCTCACGCCGATCCCGAACAGGCCTTTGCCATCGTTCACAACGGCATCATCGAGAACTTCTTCGAACTGAAGGCAGAGCTGACGGCGGCGGGCCGGACCTTTGCCTCCGAGACCGACACGGAGGTGCTCGTTCATCTCATCGCCGACGAATACGACGGTGACCTCGCCGAGGCAGTCCGCCGCGCCGTCGGTCGGGCGACCGGGGCCTACGCCCTCGTGGCCATGACGGTGCACGAGCCGGACACCCTCGTGGCAGTGCGGATGATCAGCCCTCTCGTCATCGGGTTCGGTGACGGTGAGACGTTCCTCGCCTCGGGCATCCCGGCGCTTCTCGACCACACCCGGGAGGTACTGGTCATGGAGGACGGCGAGATGGTCACCATCACGCCGGGAGAGGTCCGTATGGAGAAGCTCGATGGGACACCGGTTGAACGCGAGAGCTTCGAGGTCGACTGGGACGTCGAACAGGCCGAGAAGGGGGGCTACCCCCACTTCATGCTCAAGGAGATATTCGAACAGCCGCGAGTGATCGCCGATTCGTTGCTCGGCCGGCTCGACGGAACCGATGTCACGCTCGAGGACGTGACGTGGGATGAAGAGTTCGAGCGGTCGCTGGAGAAGATCTGGATCACGGCCTGCGGGACCGCCTTCCACGCCGGTCTGGCCGGCAAGGAGATGTTCGAAGGGCTCCTGCGGGTCCCGACCGAGGCCGTCTACGCCCACGAGCTGCGGTATCGAGATCCCATCGTCGGGCCCAACTCCATGACGCTGGCGATCAGCCAGTCGGGGGAGACCGCCGACACATTGGCGGGTGCCCGGCTGCTGCATGAGCGGGGCTCACGACTGGTCGCGATCACGAACGTGGTCGGCTCGGCCTTGACCCACTATTCCGACGACGTGGTGTACACGCGAGCGGGGCTCGAGATCTCGGTCGCCTCGACCAAGGCGTACACGGCCATGCTCATCGCCCAGTACCTGCTGGCGTTGCGCATTGGGCAATCCCGGGGCGTGCTCGACACGGCGATGGCAATGGACGTTGCCAGGGCACTCGAGGCCCTGCCCGGCCAGGTGGAGTCGCTCCTGAAACGGGAGGAAGGCATCGACGAGATGGCCCGGTACCTCGGAGCCCAGCTGGCCGAGAAGGACGACATCTACTTCATCGGCCGTGGCCTCGACTATGCCGTTGCCACCGAGGGTTCACTCAAACTCAAGGAGATCAGCTACTTGCACTCTGAGGCGATGCCGGCCGGTGAGCTCAAGCACGGCACGCTGGCGCTCATCACCGAGGGCACGCCGGTGATCGTCGTCAATACCCAGCAGCATGTCTACGACAAGACGGTGTCGGCGCTCCAGGAGGTGAAGGCCCGCGGTGCCAGCGTGATCGCCGTCGCCTACGACGACGACACCGAGATCGAGCACTACACCGATCACGTGTTGCGGATTCCCCGCACCATGGATCTGCTGAGCCCGGCCCTGTCGATCGTCCCCCTGCAATTGCTCGCCTACCACGTCGCCGATACCCGCGGCCTGGAGATCGATCAACCAAGAAACCTGGCCAAGAGCGTGACGGTCGAATAGGGCAACGCCGGCTACTCGAGCTGTGGGCCGTGGGCTGCGAGCTTTGAGCCAGAACGCAACCCGGCCCTCTCGAGGGGCGCACCGTCTCTTGTCAGTCCCCCCGGCGGAGCCCGGGGGGAAGGTGCGAACCCGCAGGGTTCGACGCCGAGCGAAGCTCGGGGGTAAGGGGGTTCTGAGTCCAGTCGGCGGTGGGCGGTCTGACCGCTACGCCCTACCGCGACCGTTGCCGTTGCCGTTGCCGTTGCCCTGCCCGTCATTCTTGCCTTCACCGGTACCCAGCCCGTCTCCGTTCCCTTGCTCGGTGGGAGTACTGATGATGGCGTCGAAGTCGTCGACTTCCATCAGTTGGGGCTCGTAGTCGACGCCCTCACGCTCCAGGTTCTTGACGAAGGCCCGCAG
>SHLN01000300.1 GCA_004283105.1 Acidimicrobiia bacterium | reverse complement strand
CCGGAGCGGAAGGCTTCCTGGTTGAGGGCCCCCCACACGAAGAACTCGGCCAGGTCGGGGGTGTCGATCTCGCCGAGCATGTATGCCTCGGCGAAGCCGAGCGCGCCGCCGCGCAGGATTCGCACCCATGCCCGGCTCGACTGGATGTGCACGGTCACCGATGGTCCCGGCTGCCCGCCGGTGAGGAGCCTCGTGCGCGAGCCCTGCGTCACCGTCAAGGTCCCCACGCGAACAAATCGGGACAGGAGCGGGCTCGGGGCAATGGCGGTGGTGGTCATGGCGTTGTCTCAGCAGCTCTCGACCGGTCGACGATGGTGACCGGATGGGCGGGGGGTGCGGGACGGCGCCGGTAGGGAGCGCCCTTGCGCCACAGGCGGAATCCCTGCCAATGGATGGCGGTGATGACCTTGAGGGTGAGAAGCGGGTGGCTCATGAAGACTCGCACGAGATGGCGGTCGGAAAGCTCCAGTCTGGACGCTCGCATCGACGCTCGCAACAGGTCGCCCTCTCGATCGGACTGGACGATGCCGACGCTGAGCCTCTCGGCGGGAATGGTCATCGCGAACGAATAGGTGGCTTCCATGTCCATGAACGGGGAGACGAAGAGCTCCTTGTCGAATTGGTGCCCGAGCGATCCGTCGATGGGAACGAGGTAGCAATGCTGTTCGCCGAACGTGTTCTTGACCTCATGGAGAACGGCGCGCAGGGTCCCATCGGCGTGAAAGCAATACCAGATCGTGAGCGGATCGAACGAGTACCCGAGGAGGCGCGGGAAGCTCAGGATCTTCACCGAACCGCCGGCCAGGTCGATGCCGGCCTCGTCGAGGTGCCCATCGATCCAGCGGCGGAGATCGGTGCCCGATCGGGGGCCGTGGTCCCGGTCGGCAAACCCGAAGAGGTTGAAGCGGTTGTGGCTGAACAACCGCAGATTCTTGACGATCCCGGGCAGCTCATCGAGGTCGAGCAATAGCGTGTAGATGCGGTACTCGAAGCTGTGCTCGAATGGTCGGAGCCGGGAATGCGCCACCGAGCCGACGTAGAGGGCGGACGTCCAGTTGGTCATACCTGCAGCAGCACCGAGCCGGCCGCGCTGCTCACCGGAGTGACCTCGTGGAACCAGGGCGGGGGAGAGCCGAGCGCGGCGGCCACATTCAGCCCCGACTGGAGCCCGTCTTCGTGGAATCCGTACCCGAGGTAGGCCCCGGCGAACCATGTCCGATTGGCCCCCTGGAGGCGCGCGATGCGCCGCTGAGCGTCCCGGGCGGCCTCGTCGAACTGCGGATGGGCGTAGCGGTATTCGTCGACGACGAGCTCGGGATCCGGCTCGATGACCGGATTGAGTGTCAGGAGCAGGGGGCTGCGATCGGGGAGTGACTGCAGGCGGTTGAGCCAGTAGGTAACGGAGGCCTGCCGGTCGGCGCGGCCGGTGGAGGTGGTTCGGTAGTTCCAGCTCGACCAGACCCGTTTCCGCCGGGGCATGAGTGATGGGTCGCGGTGAAGCACCGCCCGATTCTGTTCGTAGCGGAGGGCACCAAGCAGTATTTGCTCCATCGGGGTAGCCGTCGCTCCGAGCACTGCCAGGGTTTGATCGCTGTGCGAGGCGAAGACGACGTGGTCGAACTCTTCGGTCGAGTCATCGATGAGACGGAGGCGAACCCCGTCGGGATGGCGGTGAATTGAGGTAACGGGAGTGTTGAGCCGGATTCGGTCGGCGAATGGCCGGCTCATGGCCGAGACGTACTCCCGGCTGCCGCCGGAAACGGTGCGCCACTCGGGGCGATCGGTGATCGAGATGAGACCATGGTTGGCGAAGAACTGCAGGAACGTCCGGGCCGGGAACCCGCGAACGTCGCGCATGCGCGCAGACCAGATGGCCGCCGCCATCGGGAGCAGATAGTCGGATTGGAACGGCACTGAGAACCCGTGCCGGTCGAGCAGATCGCCGAGCGGACCGTCATCGGCCTCCTCGAGGAGCTCGGGACCGGCTCCCCGGAACCGCACGATGTCGCGAGCCATCTGCCAGTGGGAACGCCTGAAGAGGTTCCGGCCCTGTGCAAAGTAGCCGAGCCCGCTCCCGGCGTACTCGAGGGTTCCATCGAGCGTGAACGAGAACGACATGTCGCTCGGCTGGGTGGCAACGCCGAGATGATCGAACAGGCGGGTGAGGTGGGGGTAGGTCTGCTCGTTGTAGACGAGGAACCCGGTGTCGACCGGCATCGTGCCTGCCCCTGCCACCGGCACGTCGACGGTGTGGGCATGGCCGCCCAACCAATCGTTGGCTTCAAAGAGGGTGATGTCGTGGTGGCGGTTGAGAGCCCAGGCAGCTCCCAGCCCGGCGATCCCACCACCGACAATGGCAATGTTCATGTGGTCCTCCTACCTCTCTACGAAGCAGGAGGGAGGGGTGGATGAATGCGAAGGGCCC
>SHLN01000111.1 GCA_004283105.1 Acidimicrobiia bacterium | reverse complement strand
TGAGACGCATGTCCACTGCATGGGACGAGATGCCCAGCACTTCGCCGATATCGGAATGGGAGAGTTCTTCCCACGCCTTCAAGCGAACCAACTCCTGGTCGGAGGGCCGCAGGGTGCCAATCGCTTCGAGAAGCCGGGCGTCCTCCGAGCGGCGCACGACCACCGTCTCGGTATCGATGGCGACCGCACCGGTGTCGGCCTGCGCCATCGATTTGGCTGTGAGACGGGAGCGCCGGCGGGTACCCCGCTGCGTCGTGGACGTAACCCGTCGGGCAACACCGAACAGCCACAGCCGTCCTTGGTCGCCGGCAGGAACGTCGTCGAGCCTGCGCCATGCCACCAGGAAGATTTCGGCCAGCGCTTCGTTGGCGTCATCTGTTGGGAGCCGGCGAAGGCAGTAGTCGCGCAAGGCGTCGTAGTTCTCCTCGTACATGGTGCGGAATCTCGCATCGGCACTTGGGGACCTGTCCACCCTGCTCCTCCCTTGGCAGTGGGTTGTTCGACCATACATGGCCGGCCCGCCACAAAGCTCACGGAATCTTTTTGCGTGAGTTCGAGCCCCCGACCGGCCATGTAGGGCAAACGGACAAGGGACTGTCCAGCAGGGAAGGGGACCGATCGGTCCCCTTCGCTGTTTTCTGATCTGATTCCCTCCCTCTGTCGAGCCCGCACCGGGTCTCCGCGCGACAGCCGCCGTCCTGTCGGGTAGCCTCGCCTGCGTGGGGAGGTGATGGAATGACACGCAGACCACGGCTGACGACGCCGTATGTACGCCGAAACGGTGTCCTGGAAGCTGCGACCTGGGACGAGGCGTTGGACGCAGCCGCTGCCGGCCTCGGCGCCAACCGCGGAGCCTTTTACGGCATGTTCAGCTGTTCGAAGGCGACCAACGAAGTGAACTATCTGGCACAGAAGTTCTCCCGGGTCGTCATGGGCAGCAACAACATCGACAGCTGCAATCGCACTTGACACGCTCCTAGCGTCGCCGGTCTGGCGGCAGTATTCGGAGTTGGCGGCGGCACTTCGTCGTATGAAGAGATCGAGACCACCCATCTAATCCTGTTGTGGGGGTCGAATGCGCGCGAGGCCCACCCGATCTTCTTCCATCACCTTCTCAAGGGGATACACCACGGAGCGAAGATGTACGCGATCGATCCGCGCCGTACCACCTCGGCACAATGGGCCGACGTATGGCTCGGCATCGACGTCGGTTCGGATATCGCCCTGGCCAACGCAATCGGCCGCGAGATCATCAGTGCCGGATTGGCGAATGACAACTTCATCGCCCATGCCACGAGCGGCTTCGACGCCTATGCGGCGGCCGTCGACGAGTGGTCACTCGAGCGAGCCGCGCAGGTCACCGGTGTCCCGGCCGGGGTCATCCGGGATGTGGCTCACGACCTGGCGACGGCGGAGACCGCCCAAATCTGCTGGACACTCGGCATCACTGAGCACCACAACGCCACCGACAACGTGCTCGCTCTCATCAACCTGGCGCTCCTTACGGGCCACGTGGGCCGGTACGGCTCGGGGCTCGTTCCGATCCGCGGCCAGAACAACGTCCAGGGTGGTGGGGACATGGGCGCACTGCCAAACAAGCTGCCCGGGTTCCAGGACGTGGCCGACGATGAGAGCCGTGCGAAGTTCGAGGCGAAGTGGGAGGCCGCCGTTCCACCGGAGCCCGGCCACCATCTGTCGCTCATGTTCGACGCCATGGAGCGCGGTGAGCTCCGGTCGCTGTTCGTCCTCGGGGAGAATCCCGCTCAGTCCGAAGCCGACGTGGCCCGAACCCGCCGTCTGCTGGCCGGGCTCGACTTCCTGCTCGTCCAGGACATCTTCATGACCAGGACCGCCGAGATGGCCGACGTGGTCTTGCCCGCGGCCGCCGGCTGGGCCGAGAGCGAGGGCACGGTCACGTCCTCTGAGAGAAGAGTGCAGCGGGTTCGCAAGGCCCTCGAGCCACCGGGTGAGGCGCGCGACGACCTCGAGATCCTCGCCATGCTGGCAAGCCGCCTCGGCCATGACCTGGGGACCACACATGCCGAGTCGATCTGGGACGAACTGCGAGAGCTCTCTCCGATGCACGCCGGCATGTCGTACCGGCGGCTGGACGAACTGGGCGGCATCCAATGGCCGTGTGTCGACGAGGATGATCCCGGTACCCGATTTCTCCACGGCGATCTCTGGGAAGATCCACTGCCCCGGGATCCGGTGCCGCTCATTCCCACCGGATGGGTACCTCCGGTCGACGAGTTGACCGAAGAGTTCCCCATTCGCCTGACCACAGGACGCCGGCTCGACTCCTACAACACCGGCGTGCAGACGGGTGGCTATTCATCGCCGCTTCGCGAACGAGGGAGCATCGAGATCTCCCCCGAGGACGGCGCCGCTTTCGGCCTCGCCGAGGGCGATCAGGTGAGCGTGCGTTCCCGCCGGGGATCAATCGAGGTCCCCGTGTTCTTCCATCGCAGCTTGCGGCCGGGGCTGGCGTTCATGTCGATTCATCAGCCGGACGAAGCGGACGTCAACCTGTTGACCATCGATGCCTGGGATCCCAAGTCGGGGACGGCCGAGTTCAAGGCCACGGCGGTCAGCATCCAACCAATGGAATCGACGGCCTAACACCATGGACCTACGTCTCATGTCCGCAGAGGCCAATGACGCCGAACGGGCTGCCGTCAACGAGTTACTAGGAGCGCCGGATTCCGGTTGGGATGGCGGCGACCGGTCGGCGGCCGACCACCACATCGCCCGGGGCGGAGTGCGCCAGACGTCCGGAGTTCGTCACCTCCTGCTGCCCGCCCTGCAGGCTGTGCAAGGCGCAATCGGATGGGTAAGCCCCGGGGCACTCAACTACGTATCGGAGCGACTGACGGTTCCGCCGGCGGAGGCCTATGCGGTGGCCACGTTCTACGCGCTGCTCGCGACCGAAGAGCGTCCGCGACGCGTCGCTCACGTCTGTGAGGACGTCTCATGCCGGAATAGGGGCGGTCTGGACCTGCTCGAGGAGCTGAGCGGGCGGGGGGACGTCATGGCGAGCCCCTGTCTCGGGCAATGCGACCGGTCCCCGGCCGTTCTCGTGCAGCGAGCCGGGGAGTACGACGCCAGCCTGTGGAATTCCACCCCCGAGATGGTCATCGATGTGCTGGAGGGGGCCGAGCCGATCGACCCCAATCCGGGTCACTACGGGATCCCGCAAACCGAGGCCGGATCGGACGGGTTGCGCCTGCTGCACCGGGTGGGGGCGATCGACCCCTACAGCCTCGACGAGTACCGCGCCGCCGACGGCTACGCCGCGCTCACCAAAGCGATGGAGATGACGCCGACCGAGCTGATCGAGGAAGTCAAGCGATCCGGAATCAAGGGCCGAGGCGGCGCCGCCTTCCCGATGGGAGTCAAGTGGGAGGCCGTCGTCGCCCAGGAGTCCGACCCCGTGCTGGTGTGCAACGCCGACGAGGCCGAACCCGGCACGTTCAAGGACCGCGGCATCATGGAAGGCGACCCGTTCTCACTGGTCGAAGCCATGACGATCGCCGGGTACACCCTCGGCGCCCACCGCAGCTACCTGTACATCCGGGGCGAGTACCCGCGGGCAGCGCGCCACGTGGCGTCGGCCATCGAGGTGGCGAAAGAGGCAGGACTGCTTGGGGAAGACATCCTCGGGTCGGGGTTCGACTTCGACATCGAGATCCGGATGGGCGGCGGCGCCTACATATGTGGGGAAGAGACCGCCCTCTTCAACTCCATCGAAGGGTTCCGGGGCGAGCCCCGCCAGAAGCCCCCGTATCCGGCGGAAGCCGGCCTGTTCGGTCTCCCCACGGCCATCAACAACGTCGAGACGCTCATCAACCTGCCGCTCATCGTTCTGGAAGGGGGCGACGCGTACGCGGCGCTCGGCACGCCGGATTCGACCGGGATCAAGCTGTTCTGCCTCTCCGGCGACGTGGTCACCCCCGGCGTCTACGAGGTGGAGTTCGGAGCGACCATTCGCGACCTCATCGAACTGGCGGGCGGCCCACTCGACGACATCGCGGCCGTGCTGCTGGGAGGCGTGTCGGGCTCATTCGTCGGTCCCGACCAGCTCGACCTGCCGCTGACATTCGAGGCCACCAGGGAAGCAGGAGTCGCCCTCGGAACCGCCGTCGTCATGCCCTTCTCGTCCTCGACCGACTTCGACGATGTGACAAAGCGGATCGCCGCCTTCTTTCGCGACGAGTCGTGCGGACAATGCGTACCCTGCCGGGTCGGGACCGTGCGCCAGGAAGAGGCCCTGTTCCGGCTTCTCAATCCGGCGCCAACGAACGGATCGGCCGGCGAGATCGGGTTGCTCACCGAGATCGACCAGGCCATGAAGTTGGGCTCCATCTGTGGCCTCGGACACACCGCTGGCAGCGCCATCCAATCGGCGATCGCTCTTGGCTTGATCGGGGACCGGGGATGAGCGACGTGCAGCTGACCATCGATGGTGTTGCGGTTTCGGTGCCCGAGGGAGCCACGATCCTGGACGCCTGCCGTGCCGAAGGCAAGGAGCAGCCCACCCTCTGCTATCTCGAGACCCTGACACCGGTCAACACGTGCCGGGTGTGTGTGGTTCAGGTCACCGGGTCGCGCACGCTGGTGCCGTCCTGCTCGCGGGTGATTGAAGAGGGCACGGACATCTCAACCGACAGTCCGGCGGTTCGACAAACCCGCAAGGTGATCTTCGAGTTCCTGGCGTCCTCGGTAGACATGTCGCTCGTGGACGAGCCGACGCAGCAGTGGATGGACCACTACGAGGTTGACCCCACCCGCTACGGACCGACCGCAGCGGATTCGCCGGCCGGAGCCCGGGATGGGCGCCACGCAGGGCACCATGCGGCGCCTGTGGGGGGCCTGACCGAGACCGTGGCGCAGCCGGTCAAGATCGACGACGCCCTCTACGTGCGTGACTACGGCAAGTGCATCCTTTGCTACAAGTGCGTCGAAGCCTGCGGCCCGGATGCGCAGAACACGTTCGCGATACAGGTCGCCGGACGGGGATTCGATGCGAGGATCTCGACGGAGTTCAACGTGGCGCTCACGTCTTCGGCGTGTGTCTACTGCGGCAATTGCATCGGGGTGTGCCCGACCGGGGCGTTGATGTTCCGCAGCGAGTACGAACTTCGCAAGGCCAGCATGTGGGACGAGGAGGCGCAAACGGTGACCCGCACCGTGTGCTCCTACTGCGGCGTCGGCTGCAACCTCGAGCTACACGTCCAGGACAACCGCATCGTCAAGGTCACATCGCCTCAAGACCACAGCGTCACGTCCGGCCACCTCTGCATCAAGGGCCGCTTCGGATACGAATCCGTCCAGGAACTCGGCGACCTGGAAAACACGCCGATCGATGCGGTGTTGCGAGCGGCGAGGACAAGCTGAAACGGCCTGTCCTCCTAGAGGGCTACTGATGCGATCTAGTATCGATGTAGCCAGGCTCGGCAGGCAAGGGATAGGGCAGTAATTGGGCAAGAGCGGGCAGTGGCAGGTGAGTGACGGGGGTTTGCCACTCATCGAATCATGGGAGCAATTGCAGGGTCTCGCGACGCTGCCTCCGCGCATTGTTTGGGAGAGAGACCGGAAGGAGATGGCCTTGATCCCAGCCGGTTCTTTCATCATGGGGACAACAGTGGCTGACGCCAGGCACATGGTTGATGAGTTCGAGTGGTCACTGCCTTGGGCGATGGCAGAAACGCCCCAGCGCCAAGAGACGTTGCCTGATTACTACCTCGACGTGGTGCCGGTAACGCACAATGATTTCGCTCGTTTTCTGGCTGAGCATGCGGACCATCCACCCCCGGTCGTGAACGAGCCGTGGGCTCAGCCGTATAGCTGGGACGAACAGAGCCGTCGTCCTCCGGAACTGTTGCTGAACCATCCGGTGGTAATGGTGAGCTGGGAGGACGCGCAAGCCCACAGTCGTTGGGTGGGCAAAGTGCTGCCGAGCGAGGAGCAGTGGGAGAAGGGCGCTCGAGGCGAAGATGGGCGCAGGTTTCCATGGGGTAACGCGTGGGAGTCCGAACGGCTCAATTGTGCCGAGCGTCTCACCGGACATGAGATAAGCAAGGTGAGGCAGTGGCAAGAATGGTGGGCTGCAAATGAAGCCACCGTGCACCAGGCAGTCAATACGACCGGCGTCGGCCAATATCCCGCTGGCGCCAGTCCTTACGGTTTGCTGGACATGGGGGGCAATGTGTGGGAATGGTGTGACGCCTGGTATGACGCCTACCCCGGCAGCCAGGCTGAACATGAGAATTTCGGGATGCAATTCAAGGTATTGCGCGGTGGGTCCTGGATGGGCACCCGGCGCAACGTACGCTGTGCATTCCGTCTCAGGAATCCTTCAGATGCTCGGTTGAACAACGTGGGATTCCGTTGTGCGAGTCCTCCATTCAATCTGCTAACTAGCGATTAGCCGGAGGCGCAGCACAACGCCTTTTCTGCGGGGCCGGAACCTCGACGGGCCTGTGGCTTGACCCTGGTGACCTGAATCAAACCTGACGTTCTCAAGAATCCCTGGGAGGGCGGGAGTGAATCACAGCCCACAGCTCGCCGCCCAGAGCTCGTAGCTCTACGACAGCCCGACCACTTCTCCGTTCTCGTCGATGTCGATGCGCTCCGCGGCGGGTGTACCCGACAGGCCGGGCATGGTGCTCATGTTCCCGCAGATCGGGTACACGAACCCTGCACCGATGGCCCCCCGGACTTCTCTCACCGGCAGTGTCCACCCGGTCGGCGCTCCCAGCAGCTTCGGGTCGCTCGAAATGGACAGGTGGGTCTTGGCGATCACCACCGGCAAGTTGCCGAAGCCCTGCTTTTCGAGGAACGCGAGCGCAGTATTGGCCGGGCCGGTGTAGTCCACGCCGTCGGCGCCATACACCTTGGTGGCCACCGCCTCGATTTTCTCCTTGAGCGACGCTTCGTCCGGGTAGGCGAACTTGAAGTCGCCCGAGCGGCTGGCGGCGTCAGCCACAGCCTCGGCCAACTCGGTTGATCCAGCGCCCCCGTCGGTGAAGTGCGTCGAGACAGCCGCGTTCACACCCTCCTCTGCCGCGATGTCACGGATGACCTGATGCTCGGAGTCGAAGTCGTCCGGGAAGGCATTGATCGCCACCACCGGCTCGATGCCGTGCAAGCGCATGTTCGAAATGTGCTTGCGCAGGTTGGCGGCGCCCTCCATCACGTCGTCCGGCTTCTCCTCGAGCATCTCCGGAGGAAGCGGCTTGCCCGGCTTGACCACGAACCGGCCCGAATGGGCCTTGAGAGCCCGCACAGTGGCCACCAGCACAGCCGCGTCCGGCTCGAGGCCGGAGGTGCGGCACTTGATGTTGAAGAACCGCTCGGCGCCCATATCGGCCCCGAAGCCCGCCTCGGTGATCAGGTAGTCGCCGGTATGAATACCGATGCGGTCGGCCACGATCGACGAGTTTCCGTGGGCAATGTTCCCGAAGGGGCCGGCATGGACGAACACGGGCGTGTTCTCCAGCGTCTGCATGAGGTTCGGCTTGATGGCGTCCTTCATGATCACCGTCATCGCCCCGGCCGCCTTGACCTGCTCGGCCGTCACAGGCTCCTGGTCCCAGTTCTGGCCGATGACGATTCGTCCCATACGCTCACGCATATCGCGCAGCGATGTCGATAGCGCCAGCACTGCCATCACTTCGGAGGCAGCCGTGATGTCGAAGCCGGTCGCCCGTGGCACGCCGTCGAGTCGGGTGCCCAGCCCAACGACGATGCTACGAAGCGCCCGGTCGTTGACGTCCACGACCCGTCGCCAGGTGAGGCGGTGGGGGTCGATGCCGACGTCTGAGCGCCGGAAGATGTGGTTGTCGATCATCGCCGCCAGCATGTTGTGCGCTGCGGTCACGGCGTGCATATCGCCGGTCAGGTGGAGGTTGAGGTTCTCCATCGGAACCACCTGGGCATAGCCGCCACCGGCCGCGCCGCCTTTGATCCCGAAGGTCGGGCCCATCGATGGCTGGCGCAGCGAGAGTACGCCTTGCTTGCCGAGATGCTTGAAGCCCTGGGCCAGTCCAACCGCCGTGGTCGTCTTACCTTCGCCGAGCGGCGTCGGAGTGACGGCGGTGACGAGGATGTACTTGGCGCGGGGCCGGTCGGCCAGTTCGTCGATGGCATCCAGGCTCACCTTGGCGACATCGCTGCCATATTGCTCGAGCAGGTGCGGGCCGATTCCGATCGCGGCCGCTATGTCACCTATCGGCTGGAGGGAGGCTCCTCTGGCGATCTCGAGGTCGGACGGAAACGACATGAGCGAACCTTTCTGGAGTCGATCACTTAACGCTAACCCGCCGAATGGCATCTAGGCGCCGCGCACCCGCGCGTGGCCGGTGTAGACGTTGAACGACTCATCGCGCAGGAATCCGATGACGGTCAGCCCGAGCTCCTCGGCCGTGGGGGGG
>SHLN01000110.1 GCA_004283105.1 Acidimicrobiia bacterium | reverse complement strand
ATCGGACGTCGGGTGGTTGGCGAGCGGGTCAGTCGGCTCGGAGAGTTGATTCCTGTGGACGGGTCCGGGCGCCAAGGGGGCGTCCGATGCCAAGCACCGAGTCCTCCTCCTCCAACGCACCGTCGTCCGAGAATGGTTCGGTGCCAGACGCTCGGCGGATGACTATAGGCAGACTCTCGACCTCTGTCGTGGCAGGGCCCACCGGACTGCCATCGGACAGAACGGCCTCCGGACGGGCCACCGTGTAGGTGAGCTCGCTGACGTCGCCGACCGCTATCGAGGCGTCCCATTGGGCAGTGTCGATGCGCCGGCCGAACATGAGCCGCCCGCCGAACTCCTTCAGCATCTCCTCGACCGCGCCGGAGGACTCCGGAGGCAAGGCGGCGAGTGTCTCCGGAATACCGAAGCGCTGCGCCCCGATCCGGGCCGCCAGCAGGTTGACCTCCGGGTTGGCCGTCACCGCCACCAAACGTCCGGCGGTGGCCGCTCCGGCCTCTTCCAGGACCTCTTCGTCGAGGACGCTGCCAACAACCACGCCAAAGCCTTCGGCGGCGGCGGTTTGGGCACGGGCAGCGTTCGTGTCGATGAGGGTGGCCCCGCCGGCCGGGGCAAGGAGTGCTGCCACCCGTCTCGCAAGTGGGCCGGCCCCGGCGACGATGACGTGCGAGCGCTCGTCTGCCACCAGCTCACCGCGATGTCGGAGCCATCCGATTGACCAGGTGAGGAGGATGGGAACGGTGGCGGTGGTGAAGATGGCCATGAAGACGAGGATCGAGAACACCGTGGCATCGATGAGCCCGGCCGCGAGGGCGATCTCGGCAACGATGATCTCCACCGCTCCCCGCCCATTCATGCCGGCCCCGACCGCTACGCCCTCCCGGAAGCCGTACCCGGTCGGAAGATAGAAGATGGCGGTTCCGACGATCTTGCCGAGAGTCGCCAGCACGATGACGGCCCCGAGCAGCAGCGGCTCGTCGGTGAACACGTCAAACGACACTTTGTACCCGGCGGTAACGAAGAACACCGGTGCCAGCAGCCCGAGGGAAGCCCCGCGGGCGCGCCGCTCCACTTCCCGAAGCTGACGGTGCTCGAGTACTCCTTCGCGAATGAAGAGACCGGCCAGGAATGCACCGAGAATGGCATGGAGCCCGGCCGCGTCGGCCGCGGCGGCGAAGGACAGACCGGCGAGAACGACCAGCAAGAACTGGAGCGACGGATCGGTGATCCGAGCGACAACCCGTCGACCAACCACCGGAAAGACCCTGGTGCCAACTATCCAGGTCCCGAGCAGGAAGAGCAAGGCTTTGGTGGTGGCGGCAACGATTCCACCAATGGCCAGACCACCGGTGGCGGCCACACCGAGGATGGCAGCGAAGATGATGAGGGCGGCGATATCGGAGAACAACGCCCCTGCCATGAGCACATGGGCCACCCTGGTGTTGAGAATGCCGAGGTCGACGAGAATTCTCGACTTGGTTGCCAGCGAAGTGACACCCATCGCCACCGCCACGAAGACCGAGGCGACGGCATCCTGAGTGACCAGGATCATAAGCCCGAACCCCAGGGCTGCCGGCACGAGAAATCCACCCAGGGCGGCGAGGGCGCCGGCTTTCGAGGCTCTCCCGATGTCGGTGGGATCGAGGTGCAGCCCGATATAGAGCATGAGCAAGACGACACCGAGCTTGCCGATCACGGCCAGACCATCGTCGAAGGTGAGTAGTCCAAGCAGCGGCGGGCCGAGGATGATACCGGCACCGATTTCGCCAAGAATGGCGGGATAGCCGAGCCGGGCGGCAATCCGACCGCCGCCCAGAGCGGCCAGCAGAACGAGCAGGAGGTTCAAAACGTCGAGGCTCATAGGTACCTCTCCTTTATATACGTCTCGGGTTACACGAAACTACTTGCATATGACACTATCATACGATACAGTATTCGTGCAAGTCAATACGTGATTTCAAGGACAGTTGCCATGAGAAGCCCCGAACAGACAATCCCGACCGGCAGGGCGGCCCTGGATCGCACCAGGCCTTCCCCGGTAGCTCCTGCCCGGCGCCCTGCCCGCACCGTTGCCGCGCGGGAGGGAATTCGCATCCTCGCCCTCAAGCCCGACATCTCCCGGGTCCTTCGACACACGGACGTCGGCTGATGCGCCGGTTCAAGAACATCCTCGTTGTTGTCGACGATGTCACCGGGTCCCAGCCGGCCGTCGATGCGGCTGCCGTGCTCGGCGCCCGCAACGGTGCCCGGCTCACCATGGTGGGGCTCGTTGAGATGTCTGCGGCCAACCGCATCGTGAAGCTCTCGGACGGAAGCGAGGCAGATGTTGCCGGGCTCCTGGCCGAAGAGCGGCGCCGCGACCTGGAAGACATTGCAGCCCAACTCGATCTCGAAAGCGTCGAAATCGACGTCGTGGCCGGGGTCGGGTTCGTCGAGATCGTGAAGCGCATCCAGCGCGACGGCCACGACATCGTCTTCTGTAGTCCCTCCGGCGGAGACACTCACGGCCTGGCCGGCTCATCGCTCGTCATGCACCTCCTGCGCAAGAGCCCCGTCCCGGTGTGGGTGGAAACCCCCCGCGGCGATCCGTCACCGGACGTCGCTGTCGCACTCGGACCGTTCGGAACCGGTGACGATCGCTTGAACCAGCGCCTCGTTGAGCTGTCAGGATCTCTGGCGGCTATCCGCCAGGGCACGCTGCATCTCGTTCACGCCTGGCGATTGGAGGGTGAGACGCTGCTGCGGCGCGGCCGGGTTCGCCGGCCTGCCTCCCAGGTCGACGAATTGGTCGAAGCCGTCCACCTGGAAGCGGCCGCCAACATGAAACACTTCGCAGAACGAGCGCAGCCATTTGGCGTTCCGTGCGAGGTTCACCTGGAACGCGGACGGCCCGGGGCGGTGATCCCTCAGACGATCGCCGACATCCGTCCCGGCGTGGTGGTGCTCGGGACCCTGGCCCGCACCGGGCTCCAGGGCATGTTCATGGGAAACACCGCAGAGCAGATCCTCGGGGTGGTCGAGGCCTCCGTGCTGGCCGCCAAGCCGGACGACTTCATTTCCCCTATCCCTCCGGATTGAGACGAGCTCCAGGCGGCCGCGGCGAGAACCTTGCTGCGGGCAACCGGATATCCTCGGCCCCCGTGAGAACAGTCTGGGTATTAGGGGACCAACTCAATCGCCGGATCAGCAGCCTGGCCGGCCGGACGCCCGACGACACCCGCATTCTCTTCGTTGAGAGCACGGCCAAGATCCGATCGAAGCCGTACCACCGCCAGCGCCTGCATCTCGTCATCACGGCCATGCGCCGATTTGCGCTCGAACTCGAGGCCGCCGGCTTCGAAGTCGACTACCGGTCTGCCGACAGCCTGGCGTCCGGGCTGGCAGAGCACCGATCCGAATATCGCCCTCCGACGGTTTCCGTCATGGAGCCGATGTCTCATCGGATGCTGGAACTGCTGAACCGCCTCGACGTCGAGGTCGTGCGCTCCAATCAGTTCCTATTCCACTACGAGGATTTCGCGACGTGGGCTCACGGGCGCAAGCGGCTCGTCATGGAGGAGTTCTACCGAATGCAGCGCCGGCGGCTGGGGTATCTCATGGATGGAGACGAACCTGCGGGCGGGGCATGGAACTTCGATCAGGACAACCGCCAACCTCCACCGCGGGACGGTCGGAACTGGCCATCACCTGTTCACACTCGCCTTGACGAGCTCGACCGGACCGTCTTGTCAGAGCTCCCGGACTCGGCGGTGGGCGCCGATCCAGACGGCACGTGGGCGACAACCCGGCGAGCCGCCCTGGCCCGTCTCCGTCACGTCATCGAGGAGGTGCTGCCGATCTTCGGCCCGCATGAGGATGCCATGTTGTCCGGCCAGTGGTCCATGGGTCATTCGCTCCTCAGCCCCTACCTGAACCTCGGCTTGCTCTACCCGGACGAGGTGTGCGATGCCGCCGAAGAGGCCTATCGAACGGGTCGGATTCCGATCGCGTCGGCGGAGGGCTTCATCCGCCAGATCATCGGGTGGCGGGAGTACGTGTGGGGCACCTACTGGCTGTGGATGCCCGGGTACGCCTCGATGAACGAGCTGGGCGCCGACCGTCGGCTCCCCTCACTGTTCGAGAGCGGCGAGACCGAGATGCGATGCGTCGACCAGACGCTGCAGGCGGTCCATGAGCATGGCTATGCCCACCACATCCAGCGGCTCATGGTGCTCGGCAATCTGGCCCTGCTGGCCGGGGTCTCACCGCAGCAGATGGTCGAGTGGATGTGGGCGTCGTTTGTAGACGGAGCAGAGTGGGTGATGCTCCCCAACGTGATCGGCATGAGCCTCTACGCCGACGGCGGCATGATGGCAACGAAGCCGTACGCGGCAGGCGGCAACTACATCAACAAGATGAGCGATTACTGCTCCGGATGCCGCTTCGATCCCAAACAACGGGTAGGGACGGAGGCGTGTCCGTTCACGTCGCTGTATTGGGACTTCCTCGCTCGCCACCGGGACACGCTCGCCGGCAACCACCGCATGGCCCGCCAGCTGAGCGCCGCCGATCGGCTTCGCGACCTTGCAGCCGTCAGAAGCCGGGCGACCGAGGTGCTCGAATTGCTCGAAGCGGGAGAGCTCTAGACGCTCTCAGGGGCAACGAGGACCTCGGTGTTTCCTTCCATGATGATGTCCGGCCCGCCGTCGGCCTTCGCCTGATCGATGCGATAGAGCTCGCTGAACCGGAGCGAGAGAAACACGATCGTGGCCCACGTAAGGAAGATGAATATCACCGCACCGATCGAGAAGATCCATACGTCGCTCATGTCCGGTCCTCACCGACCAGCACAAGCGTGCCGAGCGAGTGAATGGCAGGTACCCAGAGCCCTACAAACAGGCCGAGCTCACGATCAACAAGGAACCACAGCGAAACGGACAGCACGAATGAGAGGAACGCAGCCACCATGAAGGCGAGCTTGACCCGGTGGAACGGTGTCAAGATGGTCAGTATCTGCCGTGCCCGTGGTCGGGACAAGGTCTCGGACGTCATTGGTTTTCCCCTTTGTTGGTGTGTCCCTTCTACGAGGCGGGAACCCGGTGTGGATGTGGCAGCGCAAACGGACATCCAACAACCGAGCGACTACGAATACCTTGTGAAGCCGGTCACAATCAGAATGACCGGCCGCCTGCCAAATCTCCGCCGCCGGCCTCCTCCTCAATCGGCTGGCTGAGACAGACGAAGACCGGGTTCGATCCCTCCCGCGAGCCCGGTCTTCTCGCGTCCGCTACCCGTAGACCTCGGGATTGGCGCACTCCGGGAGCCGCTCGCCCGTCAGACCGGCCAGCAGGTTGGCGGCGGCGAGATCGGCCATGGCATCCCGCGTCGCCCGGCTCGAGCTGCCGAGGTGGGGCACGATGAAGCAGTTGGCCAGCCCGACGAGCGGGTGGCCGGCGGGAATGGGCTCGGGGTCGGTAACGTCCAGCCCGGCCGCCGCTATCTCGCCCGACTGGAGGGCCACGGCAAGCGCGTCTGAGTCAACGGTGCCGCCGCGCGAGATGTTGACGAGGGTGGCCGTCGGCTTCATCCGGCCGAGTGCGGCGGCATCGATGAGGTGCGTGGTCTCCGGGGTGAGCGGCGTCGCAACCACTACATGGTCGCTCTCGGCCAGGAGTCCGTCGAGGTCCCGATAGACCACTCCCAGGCTCGCTTCGGCTTCGGGACGGCGCCGGCGGGCGGTGTAGAGCACTCGCATGCCGAAGCCGAGCCCGCGCCGGGCGATGGCCTGCCCCACCCGGCCGAGGCCGATGATGCCGAGAGTCGAACCGTGCACGTCGTGACCGAGCAGCAACTCGGGCTCCCACCGCTGCCACTCCCCCGCCCGCACATAGTCACGGCCCTCGCCGAGCCGGCGGGTGGCGGCCATGAGAAGGGCAAAGGCGGTGTCGGCGGTGGTTTCATTGAGGACATCGGGCGTGTGACCGACCGCGATGCCCTGGGCGGTGCAGGCGTCGAGGTCGATGTGATCGGTTCCGACCGACATCGTGCTCACGACGCGAAGGCCGGGGGCCGCTCTCAGCAAAGCCTCGTCGACTGCGTCGGTCAGCATGCAGTAGAGGCCGGCGGCATCACCGATGGCGGCGGCGAGCCGGTCGCCCGGGATCGGCCGATCTTCTTCCCAGAGCCACATCTCGGCCGCACGTTCGATTGCCTCGAGAGCCGAGCCGGGAGGACGGCGGGTTACGACTACCAGTGCCTTCGTCACTACCCCATTCTCATCGGTCTACGGCCTGACGGCCACCTTGACCTCTCGGATAGGAGGTCTCACACTTCGATCGACGCAAGTGTCTTGTAGCACCCGTGCTACAATAGGCGAAATGGACAAGGAATTGACCCAGCGAGAGCTCCGCAACAACAGCGGCGAGATCATGCGGTCTCTCGACCGGGGCGAGTCGTTCCTGGTGACCCGCAACGGCGTCCCGGTCGGTGAACTGGTACCCGTTCGCCGCCATCGGTTTGTGGCTACCCCGTCTGCCGTCGAAGCCTTCCGGAGCGCACCGCCGATCGACCACGACCGCCTCCGCGCCGACCTCGACCGATGGGTGGATCAGGGAATAACGCCGCATGACTGAGGCGGCTCACGAGCGCGGTCTGGCAGACACCTCTGTCATCATCAGCCTCGAAGACATCGCTCCCGAGTCGCTGCCGGCCGAGTTGGCCATTTCGGCGGTGACGCTGGCAGAACTCACGGCCGGACCACATACGACAGACGACCTCCCAGAACGGGCCCGACGGCAAGATCGCCTCCAACGGGTGGAATCGACCTTCGATCCGCTTCCATTCGACGAAGCGGCTGCAAGGGCATACGGGCGGCTATATGCGGCCGTCGTCACCGGCGGCCGCAAGGCGCACGGCGCCCGGGCCATGGACCTCCTCATCGCCGCCACCGCCGTTGCCAACCAGCTACCCCTCTACACGTTGAACGGCGCAGACTTCCGGTCTCTTGGCGACACGCTGGAGGTCGTGGAACCCGTGACGAGGGCAGGGCGACCCTGAGGCCGCCGCAGAGCGTCAGCGCACCGGCACGATCCGCCAGATCGACCCACCGAGGGTCACCACCACCACACTGCCGTCGGCGTCGACTCCGAAACTGCTGATGTTCCCGAGACCGGTGAGATTCTCCGCCTGGCCGTCGCCGCTCGGCCCAAAGAAGCCCCGGACGAAGCCACCGCAGTAGTCGCCGTAGACGTAGAAGCCGTCCAACTCCGGGATCGCCGGGTCACGCATGACCACACCACCGGTGACCGAGCAGCCGTCCGGGTGCGGATACTCAACGACCGGCTCGATCATGTCGAACTGGAAGCCGTCGGGAGTTGTGCCGGCCGACCGGTCACAGTTGCTCGTCGCGAAGCAGTGCGACCCCTCCAACACCGGCCAGCCGAAGTTGTCCGCCACCGACGGGTCGACCGGAACGACGCTCACCTCTTCCCACTGGCCCTGACCGACGTCGGCCACGTAGAGCACGTCGCCGTCGAACGTGAACCGCCAGGGGTTGCGTAGCCCGATCGCGTATGTGAGCGGATCGCCGTCGTCGGGCGAGAGCGGGTTGTCGGCGGGAACGGTGTAGGGCAGATCACCCGACGGGGTGGGATCCAACCGGAGCATCGATCCAAGGCGGGTGAACGGATCCTGCCCATTTCCGAATCGGTCGTTGGAGGCCCCGCCGTCGCCCATCCCGATATAGAGCATCCCGTCCGGCCCGAATTCGAGATTGCCGCCATTGTGGTTGGCGGCCGGTTGGCGAATCTCGAGCAGTTGGCGCTCGGTACCTGGATCCATCACGCCGTTGACCCGGCGGAATTCCGAAACGACGGTGTCGCCACTGCCGGTGGCCGTGTAGTTGACATAGAACGTATCCGTGTCCTCGGGGTGGAAGGCGAGCCCGAGCAGACCCTGCTCGCTGCTTCCCGAGCCGACGAGGGGATCGATATCGAAGCGGACCTCGCCGTCGATGGTGAGGATGCGGCCGCGCCGCTCGATGACGAGCAGCTCGCCCGTGCCCGGGTCAGTCCCTGCCCACACCGCATTGTCGAACCCGTCGGCCACGAGAACAGCCTCAACACCCTGCAGCGGGGGAAGCGTGGTCGTCGTCGTGGTGGCCGGAACCGTCGTCGAGGTGTCCGACACAACCGAGGTGCTGGTGGTCGTCGTCGAGGTGGCCGGCAACGAAGGAAGGCTCGTCGTCGACTCCTCCGAGGCTTCATCACTCCCGCACGAAGCAGCAACCAGCCCGAGAACCAGAACAAGAAGAACGAAGCGTCTCATGCCGGAGAGGCTATCGACGGCCAGAAGGTACCGAGCCCCCCTCTTCCTCCCCCTCACCGGCCGCACTGGTTTCCCTCCCCCGGAGGAGCGGTCGGCTACGCCGATCCTCAACCGGAAGAACCTGCGGTGCCATCCGGCCTGATGCACGAAAC
>SHLN01000299.1 GCA_004283105.1 Acidimicrobiia bacterium | reverse complement strand
ACGGCGCCTACCTCCGGGCTATTCGAGCCGACGGTCAGGCCACGCTCGACGCCGCCGGCCTAGGCCTGGATGCACCAGTTCCCACCACGCCCGGATGGACGGTAGGAGATGTCGTCGCCCACCTCGGCCGGGTCCATCGCCAGAAGGCCCACATCGTCCGGGAGCTTCTCGTTTCCGAACCGCCAATGGTCGAGCCACCCGACGGCAATGGGCTGCTCGAGTGGTTCGCCGAAGGCGTCCACGATCTCACCGAGATCCTGTCCGTCACCGATCCGACCACGCCCGTCCATACATGGCACGAGCCGGACCAGACGGTCGGATTCTGGATCCGCCGCATGGCACATGAGACCCTCATCCATCGGGTTGATGCGGAACTCGGCCATGGTCTTCACTCGCCGGTTGGAGCCGAGCTCGGCGCGGACGGGGTCGACGAGATCCTCGACATCTTCATGGGCGGGTATCCCGAGTGGGCCCAGGTCGACCGTTCTCCGGTCGTCGTCGGCCTCGAGAGCGAGGGACGCGCCTGGCGGCTCCGCTTCCTGTCGTGGACGGGCAGCTCCCCCAACAGCGGCCGGGAGTTCACCGACGTGGCGGGCATTGAGTTCGACACCGGCACAACCAAACCGGACGCCGTTGTCCGCGGACCGGGAGATGCCCTCGATCTCTTTCTATGGGGCCGGGGCAGCGCAGACGGCCTCATCGTCGACGGCCACCCCAGCGTGCTCCTCTACCTCCGCGACGTAGCCGCCGACGCGACCGGATAGTCCGCTACTCGCCACTCGCTGCTTGTCGCTTGCTTGAAGCGAGAAGCTAGGAGCGAGAAGCTAGGGCACTAAATCCATCTCCTCGCGGCAGTGGCGGGGGGGTTTGGTTTCCTCTCCCTGGACCTGGGTCACCGTGAGGCGCATTCCGCAGACAGTGCAGTGGTAGTTGACCTCCACCTCGAGGAGGTCGGCCTCATCGGGCTCGGGAGGAACCGGCTGGGCAAGCAACCGCACCGCCCAGATGCCGGCGCCGAGAATGGCGAGGCCCATCACCACCGCAATGAGGACGTCCAGGGCCTAGAGCCTCTCGATGATGAGGGCATTGGCCATGCCCCCACCCTCGCACATCGTCTGGAGCCCGTACCGGCCGCCGCTTCGCTCCAACTCGTGGACCAGCGTGGTCAGCAGCTTCGCTCCCGAAGCACCGAGCGGATGACCGAGCGCCATCGCCCCACCGTTGACATTCACTTTGGACATGTCCGCATCGTGTTCCCGCTGCCAGGCAGCCACCACGGTTGCGAACGCCTCGTTCACCTCGAACAGGTCGATGTCATGCATCGTCATCCCTGCCTTCTCGAGCACCCTGGTCGTTGCCGGAATCGGGCCGGTCAGCATCGTGACCGGGTCGACGCCGACCACCGCAAACTGCACGAATCGCGCCTTCGGGGTGAGACCGAGCTCGGCTGCCTTCTCCTCGCTCATGATGAGCACGGCGGCGGCACCGTCGGAAATCTGAGAGGAGTTGCCTGCCGTGACGACGCCGTCCTCCTGAAAGGCGGGTTTGAGGGTTGCAAGCTTCTCGATCGTCGTGCCCGGCCGGATGCCCTCGTCCACGGTCATCATCTCGACACTGCCATCCTCAGCCGGGACCTTGACCGGTGTGATCTCCGGCTCGAAGCGCCCCTCTTCGGTGGCTCGCTGGGCACGCATGTGGGACTCGTAGGCGAGCTGATCGAGCTCTGCGCGCGGAATCGACCACTGCTCGGCAATCATCTCGGCGGAGATGCCCTGGTTGAACATGTGGTTGTCGTAGCGCTCCATCATCGTGGCCCCGAACGGGAACCCCGGACCGAGCGTGGCGTTGGAATTCATCGGAACCCGGGTCATCGACTCAACGCCGGCTGCGACGGCAATGTCGTACACACCGGCCATGATGCCCTGGGCGGCGAAATGGGCGGATTGCTGGGAGGAACCACATTGGCGATCGACGGTGGTGGAGGGAACGCTCTCGGGCCAACCGGCCGCCAGCACGGCGTTGCGTCCCACGTTGACCCCTTGTTCCCCAAGCTGCGAGACGCAGCCCATGATCACATCGTCTACCTGAGCGGGATCGAGCCCATTTCTCTCTTGCAAGGCGTTGAGCACATGGGCGGCCAGGTCGACCGGATGGGTGTCCTTGAGCTTTCCCCCGCGCCGTCCGGTCGGAGTACGGACGGCGTCGACAATGACAGCATTCGGCATGAGCGGCCTTTCGATGGTGGTTGCGTGAAGGGTACCGAGTAGTCAACGGTCAACGGTCAACGGTCAACGGAACGTTCTTGCTGGAAGCTGGCCGTGTTCCGGCGGGGTGCGGGCAGCGGGCAGCGGGCAGCGGGCAGAAAAGTGGAGATGATCGGATTTGAACCGACGACCCCCTGGTTGCAAACCAGGTGCTCTGCCAGGCTGAGCTACATCC
>SHLN01000109.1 GCA_004283105.1 Acidimicrobiia bacterium | reverse complement strand
ACCCGGCCGGCCCGTCCTGCCACCGGGGTCCTCATGCTGCCGATTCCTGCGACGGGAATCCTCGATGGGATCGATGGTCTCGATCACGTTCGAAATCTGGACGGAGTCGACGACGTCACCCTCACCATCACCCCCGGCAAGCGGGTTGTGGCCCTCCCGGAGGGTGATCGGTACCTGGGCTTCGTGTTTGCGGGCGGGGCGGATGCCGAATCGGTCGAAGATACGTTGCGTCACGCCGCGGCGCTTTTGTCCGTCGTTGTCGACGGCGAAGCCGTCCCGGTTGCGCCAGGTAGGTGAGAGCAGACCACCACGTCCCGCGCTACCTTGTGGGACGCACGAAGAAGCCGTCCTGGTTGGAGGACGGCGGGCACCGGTACCGAGGATGGAGGGGTGAACATGCAACGCAACCTGGCCTGGGTGGCGCTTGCGCTCGGCAGCATCTGGATTGCCGTTGCCATCATCAGCCTCACGTCGCCCGACCTCGTGTATGGAGCCGATCGAGACACGTTTCCCATCATCTCGGCGGTCACCTGGATGTCGGGGGCGGCCGCCTCCAGCTACGTTCTCAGGGCGCTCGTCACCCGCCATCCCACCCCCGAGGATCAGCGCCATGCCTGGGTGGGGATCGCGCTGAGCACCACTGCCATCTGGGCGCTCGTGACCATCGTGACGGCGTTTCTCCCCGAGTTCTCGCTGAACATCGGTGATGAGCCGATCATCATTCCGCTCGGCCACCTCATCGCTCCGGCCGCAGCCGCAGTGGCCACCGGAATTGCGGCCCAGTACGTACCGCTCCTCACCGACGCCGCCGCAGCAGAGCGACGCGGCGAGCCGGTCTACGAGGACGAGGGATACTGAGCCGGTTGCTCCGCAACCGGCGGCTGTGAGCTATGAGCTGTGAGCCAGAAGGCGCTCAAAGCCGCCGATCAATTCGGCGAGCGCTTTAGGCGAGCAGCGAGCGTCGAGCGGCTAGTCGCGATCCCTAGACCCCCTCCAGCTCCTTCTCCGGGACGGCGGCCGCGCCTCCCCCTCTGCTTCGCTCTAGCCAGCGGCCCATGAAGAGGACGGCCGGGACGAGCGCCAGGCAGATGGCGGCGCCGATGGCGATATCACCGGCGACGTCGCCGAAGCCGGCTCCTCCCACCGCCAGGTCGAAGATCGGCTGGAGGAAGTAGTAGGTCGGTCCCATCCGGGCGATCCAGCTGGGAAGGTCCGGCCAGATGAAGAACACCACCGGGTAGAAGAGGAAGATGCCGCCTCCCTTGAACACGGTGAACATGGTGTTCGTATTGGCCGCCCACGCACCGAGGATGACTCCCACCTCGGCCATCATGACGGCGGCCACCAGGAGCGTGATCACGATCCCGAGGAGCTCTCCGCTGAAGGCATCGTTGATGGCGAGGGTCATCACTCCGGTCGAGAACGCCAGGATCACCCCCAGCAGCACCTTGGCAGCCATCAGCTCATGGACACTCGCTGGGGAGACGAGGAGCGCGTCGATGGTGTTCTGCTCCTTCTCTTCGACAAGGCTCAGAGCGGGGACCATCGCTCCGGCGATGGCGACGGCGTAGATCATGATGAGTGGCAGCAGTCGCAGGCTCAGCTCGAGGGATTCCTCGCCGAAGGAGATGACCTCGACCTCGACCGGCGGAGGCTCGCCCGATACCTCCCTGACGAGGTCGATCGTTGTGACGGCCAGCACCACTCGATCCGACGCGAGGCTCTCTCCCGATATGTAGAGGGCCATTTCGGGTCGGGTGCCGGACCGCACGGCCTCGTCGAATCCGGCCGGCAGTACGAGTCCGGCATCGAAGTCATGTGACTCCACTTGATTGCGGAGGGTGTCGGCGTCGGAGAGGAGCGAGACCTCGATACCGTCAAGTTCCATGGCATCGGCGGTCACCTGGGATGCTCCGAGGTCGACGATTGCCAGGCGTGGCTTGGCGTCGAAGAGCCCGCCGAACACGCTCCGGATGAGCAGCGTCATGATGACCGGCAGCACAAATGCGTACAGGATGAAGGGTGATCGTGGCCCGAGGCGGAGGTCCTTGCGGAGGACGCGGCCGATATTCCTCATAGCGTTGCCACCTTTCGTCGCAGAGTGAAGAGACCGGCGGCAAAGACGATCACACACCAGCCGGCCAACTCCAGCAGGGGTCCGGCAAGATCGGTGAGCCCGTCCCCGTATGACGTGGTGCGCACGATCGATTCGATGAGACCGTAGCTGGGCAGGACCCGCACCCAGGGTGCCGCCGAACCCGGGAAAAGGACCGCGAATGAGGGGATGGCGAGCGGGACCAGGAACAGCATGCTCCAGAACACGATGCCGATGAAATCCTTCCCGGTCGACCCGGCGATCAAACCGAAGCCGGTCACGAGGAGTGCCCCCAACAGGAGAGTGACGATGAGCACGAGCGGTCCGGTGCCGAGGATCCCAATGAGGATGACGAGTAGCAGCGCCTCGCCGAATGCGAGCGTCGTGCCGATGATGGCCTTTGCCGCCAGGAAGTCGGCCACCCGGGTCGGGGTGGCGAGGACGGCTGTGACGGTGCGGGCCTGGATCTCGGTCGCGACGAGGGTGGCGAGCGCGAAGGTTTCGATGAGGAGCATGAAGAACACGAACATGGGCCCCATCTTTTCCTGGAGAGACACCTGGTCGCCTGCCCGATCCTCACCCAGGATCACCTCGGTCGTGTCGAGCTGGGTGACCGGGAGATCGGCACCCGAAATCAGGAATGCCAGTTCTCGCACGAAGCTCGTCATCGCTCCCCGGTACTCGGCGGGGACATCTGTTGTGAGCAATACCCGCACCGTCGTGGGGGTGCCGGCTCTGACCGACTCGGTGAACCCGGCCGGGAAGTCGAGCCCGATGGGGACCGAGACATCGCCCGAGCCGTCGATCGCCGCTTCCAGCGCCGCGGCACTGTCGAAGGGTGTGAACTCGAGCCCATCACCGTCACTCAGCTCTTGCGGAAGGCCCCCTTGCCAGTGAATCCCGGCCTCGATGGTTTCGTCGACGCTGCTGGGGAGGAACCAGTACATGGCGACGTAGATGACGAGGCCGAAGACGGTGATGAGCACGTAGAACCGGTCGCGCGTGAACTCAACGAGGTCCTTGCGGATGATGGCCCCGATGATTCCAGCCCGCCGGCTCACCGCAGGCCCCGGCCGGCGAACTCGATGAAGATGTCCTCGAGCGTTGCTTCCTCGGTGTGGATGGTCAGCAATCCCTCGACACCGACCGCCCGGCGGATCTCATCATCGGCACCGTCTCCGTCGAGCGAGATCACCGATTCCTCAACCTCGCCGCCTCGTTGCGAGCGAACCCGCACGCTGCGCTTCCCGTGAGCGAGTTTCAGCGTCTCGGGGGCGTCGATGGCAAGAATCCGCCCCTCATGGATGAAGGCGACCCGGTCGGACAGTTTGTCGGCTTCGAGCATGTCGTGGGTGGTGAGCACCACCGCCGCTCCGCGGTCCGCTTCCTCCCGAATGATGCGACGAATGGCGAGTGACGACACCGGGTCGAGCCCATCGGTCGGCTCGTCGAGGAACAGCACGCGGGGTCGGTTGACGAGGCTGCGAGCCACCATGAGACGCTGGCGCATGCCCTTCGAATAGTCGGCGGCGCGGTCATCTGCTCGGTCGAACAGATCGACCCGGCGGAGGAGCGGGTCGGGATCGAGGCCCTTGATCCCGAATAGCCTGGCAAAGAACACGAGGTTCTCCCGTCCGGTCATGTTCAGGTAGAGGTTCTTCTCCTCAAAGCACACCCCGATCTCGGCCTGGATCGCCTCCTTCTCCCCGGGCATCGACATGCCGAGGACGGTGATGGTTCCGGCTTGCGGATCGAGCAGACCGGTCATCATCTTGATCGTGGTCGACTTCCCGGCACCGTTCGGCCCGAGGAACCCGAGAATCTCGCCGGGAGCGACCGTGAAAGACACATCGTCAACCGCAGTGTTGGCGCCGAAGGCGTAGTGAAGTCCATCGACCCGGATGGCTGGCTCGGTCATGATGTCTCCTCGTGTCAAACCTACGGTGACGGCTCGCCGGGCGGTTGGACAGGGCCGTTGGTCAACGTCCGGTCACCGATCGGCCGTTGCCCGGCTCGTACACTCTCCCCATGCCGGACCCGCCCACGCTTCCTTCGCCGCCGGTCCGGCGACGGTTGCTGGGCGTTCTGTTCGCCGGGAGCGCCCTCACGCGAACCGGATTGATTGCGGCTCTGACGGTTGCGGCCCTGGCGGCGGAAGACATGCTCGGCTCGGCCACGCTCGGCGGACTTCCGGCGGCCACTGCCACGATCGGGATCGCCGCCGGCACCCCGCCGATTTCGTGGCTGATGGCCCGTTCGGGGCGCCGGATCGGATTGGGCGTTGGTCTTGCCGTTAGCGCCGGCGGGGGCGGATTAGCGGCGCTCGCCGTCAATGCCGGCTCATTTCCCATCTTCGTGGCAGGAATGTTCCTGTTTGGGATGGGCATCGCCGCCGAGCGTCTGTCCCGGTACGCGGCAGCCGATATCACCCCGCTGCGCCGCCAGGCGTTCGCCATCAGCCTGGTCGTATGGGCCGGCACCATCGGGTCGGTGCTCGGACCGGTGCTGCTGGCACCGGCCGAAGGATTCGCCGAGTCACTGGGAATCGAGGGATTGGCAGGTCCGCTGGTGATGGCGGCGCTGTTTGCGGCGGTGGCGGCGGTGGTGGTGCTGCGGTGGCTCCGTCCCGATCCGCTGTCATTTGCCCCCGTTCACGATCCGGCCGCACCGTCGCGCGCCGGGCCCCGCCTGGCCGGAAACAATGCTCGGGTGGCGCTGGCCGCGTTGATCGTCGGCCAGGTCGTCATGGTGATGATCATGACCATGACGCCGGTCCACATCCGCCGGGCAGGGGAGGAGCTCGGGATCGTGGGGCTCGTCATTGCCGCCCATACGCTGGGGATGTTTGCGTTTTCGCCGCTCACCGGCTTCCTGAGCGATCGATTTGGCCGCGTCAAGGTCATCGTCATTGGCCAGATCATGCTGCTGGTATCGGCGGTGCTGGCATCGTTTGCGGCCGGTGACGAGCGGGTCTTGCTCGTGGCGTCCCTGTTCTTGCTCGGGCTGGGGTGGAATTTCGGGTTTGTAGCCGCCAGTGCGCTCCTCACCGAAGGCGCTCCGGCATCCTCCCGCGTCCCCCTGCAGGGCCTAGCGGACTCGATCGTGTGGACCTCGGCGGCGATTGCGTCGTTGTCTTCGGGGGCATTGCTGGAACTTGGGAGCTACTCGCTGCTGGCCCTGCTCGGCGCCTCGCTCGTCGTGATCCCGTTTGCCGTCCTGGCGCGGTATCGGCCGGGGATCGCCGCAACTGGTTCCTAGCGGTCTATCGGGTCGAACGTCCGGCTACCGGCCGCCACGTCGATCCTCCCCAGCTGTAGGACTCGTCGGCGTTCCCCGTGTCGTTTGAATTGCGCAGGTAGATGGTGGAGGTGGAGCCGCGAAAGATCCCCGGTGTGTCGATACCGTCGCCGTCCCAATCTCCCATGACGAATTGGTCTCCGGGGATTCCGAAGAAGAGCTGTCCGTCGGTGGGAGCGACCCCCTGGCTGGTGTCGTCCGTGTAGTACGCAAACGAGTTGCTCTGTCGATAGACGATCACCGAGTCCTTGCCGTCTCCATCGGTGTCCGCACCGAAGGCGATATCGGTGGGGAGGCCGAACCAGAACTCGAGGTCTGCGAACCCGGTGCTGTTGGTGTTCCGCAAGAAGATCTGGCCGTTGCGGCTGATGCCGAGGCTGTCGCCGTTGATGCCGTCCCAATCCCCGACGAATACCTGGTCACCCGGAATCCCGAAGAAGAACTCGATCTCGCCGGCTCCGACACCGCCGTTGCTCGGCAGGGTATTGGTCAGGTAGGCGAATCCGTTCGAGGGCCGATACATGCCCGGTGTGTCGAGGCCGTCGCCGTCCCAATCACCGAACAGGGGGACGTCGCCGGGATTGCCGTAGAAGAACGTGTAGTCGGCCTGTCCGGGGCGCCGGATGTGCCACCGGCCGCCCGGTTCCACGAGCACAACCTCGTCGTCCAACTGGGGATCGAGGGCGGCCGCCCACTTGGCGGCGATCTTCGCCTTGCCGGACGTGTTGGGGTGAACGCCGTCTGCCTTGAGGTCGCTCAGGTTGAATCCGGCGGTCTGGTCGACGAGGACGATAGGGGAGGCGGCGGTCGACGAGTCGCCGGCGATGCGGGCCCACACGTCGTTGATGCCCTCGACCGGTTGGCCGTTGTTGTCCTGGCCTCCCTCGTGCGTGACATCGCAGCCGAGGAAGCCTGATCCATCCGGACCGAAACTGCAGGGGATGATCTGAGCGAGGTAGATAGTCACGTCCGGGTTGTTCTGTCGGAGCCCGGCAATGAGTTGCCGGTATTCGATCTCCAGACCGTCCACGTAGGCCTGGGTCCAGTCGAAGTTCACTCCGTTCACGTCGTTGGTGCCGATGTGAACGAGCGCCGCGTCGTAGTCGAGGGCAAACGCAGCCGGGCCCATAGTGTCGACCCAGTCGGCGGTCGTGATCCCGCCCTGCGCCGCGTGATCGGCGTCGAATCCCGCCGTTCCGCAATCCTCGACGTCGGTCCGTGTCCCGACCAAGTCGACGGCTCCGCCGAGGGCGTCCCAGAGGTCACATCGGTAGGCGGTGTCGCCACCCGAGCCCTCGGTGATTGAGTCCCCGGCGAGGAGGATTCTCAGCGGGGCGGCGGCCCCGGCCTCCGGTGGCGCGACGACAAGCACGGCGGCCAGCATGAGGAATGCGGCGGCAAGTTGCTGCCAGTTCTTTGTGAGCACGTGTTTCTCCACCTGAGCGAAACCAAGACCACCCGCCGTGGTCTTTGACCACTAACAGTAGTCTCGATCGGAATTGCTCGCAGCACACTATCTGATCGTCGCGGCTAGTTCACTCAGACCCCGCGCTCACACCGGATGACGATCGGACGATGAACCAACTGAGTCCGGAGCGCCACTAGGGTCGCTCGAATGCGCCGCCTATTGCTCGTTATCGTCCTTGTTGCCTCAGCGTGCAGCAGTGGGTCCGGAGACGACACATCAGTCTCGACAACCCCGCCGACGTCGGCTGGTCCATCCACGACGATGCCTGCTCCGACGACCACGACGACCGAAGTGCCTGGAGGTTGGCACCTGGCCTGGCAGCCAACGGCCCTCGTCGAAACGATTTCGGAAGACCTGGCGGCAATTGCCGGCGTCGGCACCGTCTCGATGGTGAGGGTTGGTGACGCCCACATCGCCAGGACGGCCAAGGCCGATGGCACGATCGTCGATGAGCCTGCCGACGGGTTCGTGATTCCCGTCGAGATCCATGCGGTGGATGCTGCGGCCCACGCCGACTTCGTGCCCGGTCCCGAGAGCGACGTCCTGCGGGCGATGTCGGACGACGAGGTCCTGCTTGGCTCCACGAGCGCGGCCCTCCGTCGGCTCGATATCGGGGACACCATCACCTTCTCGGATGGCCTCGAGGTGACCGTGGCCGGCATCGTAGACGACGACTACGTCGGTGACGCCGAAATCGTGACCGCGCGCTCGGATCTCGAGGTGTTTGCCACGTTCCTCGACAAGTACGCCGTGTTCTGGTTCGACGGTGAGCGGGCCGATCTCGAGGCCGAGGTGAAGACGATCGCGGGCGAACCGGTGACGGTGCGAGCCTGGGGCGAGGTGCTCGTGTTTCGCCACGGAGACTCGGTGAGATCGCAAGCGGCGTTCAAGGACCGGTTCGGCGAGTTCACTATTCGCCCGGGTGGCGGCACCTTCGAGCAGGAGCGTGCCTGGCGGGAGGAGAACATCGTGACCGAGACGATCCCGCTGCTCGGGAGCGTGACCTGCCATCGCGAGTTCGTCGAAATGCTCCGCCAGGCCATGACCGAGTTGGAGGAAGCCGGCAACGGATCCAAGATCAATCGGGCCTCCTACCGGGGCTGTTGGAACCCCCGGTTCATCGCCAACCGGCTTGCCATCTCCCATCACTCATTTGGTGCCGCGGCCGATATCAACTTCTTCGAGCCCCTCGACGGCCCCTACTCGCCAACGGACCCCGACCTCCTGGTTGCCCTCTACACCGCCGGCCTCACCTCCGGCCACCTCTGGGTCAACCCGGACCCGGGCCATTTCGAGTGGTTTGATTCTTAGCCGCTGCCCGCCACCCGCTGCTGGCAACCCGCCCAGAACGAGCAGAATCCTGGATCGCTTACCAACCAACCGCTACATCACGAGCATTGGGTGCGGAAGCTCTTCTTGCGGGGAGCGGGAAGCGGGAAGCGGGCAGCGGCGCAATAGCCACACACCGCGAGCGTCCCGCTGTAAGTTCGTCCCATGAAAGCTGCGCTCTTCGTCTTCGGGTTGCTGGCGGCGCTCTTCGGGGGCGCGGCAGCCCTGTTCACACTTGGTGAAGGTGCGGCGCTCGTTGTCGTTATTGTCCTCGTGGCCATTGCCATCGCGGGGTTCTTCGTCGGCCGGCCGGTGGCACGCGGC
>SHLN01000298.1 GCA_004283105.1 Acidimicrobiia bacterium | reverse complement strand
TCCGTTCCCGCAACCTCTCTGGGGAGTTTTCACCGCGTGAAACAGCAGAAGACCTATACCCCGCGTCCCGCCGACATCGAGCGTGTCTGGTGGACCGTCGACGCAACCGACCTGCCGCTGGGACGGCTGGCGTCCGAAATCGCCCGCGTGTTGCGCGGCAAGCACAAGCCGCAGTACACGCCCCACCTCGACGTGGGCGATCACGTGATCGTCATCAATGCGGAGAAGGTGGTCGTCACCTCCCGCAAGTCGGAGCAGAAGATCTACTACCGCCACAGCGGGTTTCCCGGTGGCATCAAGGCCGAGTCGTTCGAGCGCTTGCAGGCACGTCGACCCGAGGCCATCATCGAGCGAGCGGTGCGGGGCATGCTCCCGAAGAATCGGCTCGGACGGGCGATGTTCCGCAAGTTGAAGGTGTATGCCGGACCCGAGCACGGCCACGCCTCACAGAAGCCGCAGCCGCTCGAATTCAAGATTGCGAAAGTGGAGACGAAGTAATGGCCGAGGTTCTTGCCAGGGCGACGGGTCGCCGCAAGCGTTCGCGGGCACAGGTCCGCATCATCGAAGGTGAGCCCGGTTTCAACCTCAATGGCAAGCGCCTCGAGGAGTACTTCCCGACCATGGCCATGCGGGTGCGCGTGCTGGAGCCGCTCCGGGCGGTCGAGATGGAAGGTCGCTACGAGATCCACGCCAAACTCGAAGGCGGCGGAACAACCGGCCAGATCGACGCTCTCCGACTGGGCATTGCCCGGGCGCTCGAGATCATCGATCCCGACCTTCGCGAAGTCCTCAAGAAGGGCGGCTTCCTGACCCGCGATGCTCGACGGGTCGAGCCCAAGAAGTACGGTCTGCGCAAGGCCCGCCGTGCGCCGCAGTACACCAAGCGCTAAGTGCTCAAGGACGGCCAGCGGCTGTTCGGCACCGACGGCGTTCGGGGCGTAGCAAACGAAGAGCTCACCATCGACTTCGCGATGGACCTGGCGCGCGCCGCGGCCGACGACATTTCGGGCCCCGTCGTCATCGGCCGCGACACCCGGCGTTCGGGGGAGATGCTCAGCCTGGCCATGCAAGCGGGATTCCACTCTGTCGGGGTCGATACCGAAGACGTTGGAGTCATTCCCACTGCCGCGATCGCCCACCTCACGGATCTAGCGGACGCATCGCTCGGGGTCGTCGTGTCGGCCTCTCACAATCCCGCTTCCGACAACGGGATCAAGTTCTTCGGGGGTGATGGAGGCAAGCTGACCGATGCGCTCGAGGACAGGATCGAAGCCCGGCTGCGGCAGGGCCCTCCGTGGCGCACTCCGCGAGCCGGTGTCGGGATTCGATTCCCGCGCACGAACGGAGTCGACGAGTACCTCACCTGGCTGAAGAGTGATATCGCGTACACACTGCGCGGTATCGATGTCGCCATAGATGGCGCAAACGGCGCCGCCTTCCTGGCTGCGCCGCGCCTCTTCGACGAGCTCGGATTGAACGTACGCACCGTCGCCTGCGAACCCGATGGCCTCAACATCAACGATGGCTGTGGAGCAACCCATCCGGAGTTCCTGGCTTCCCAGTTGGACGGCGAGATCGGGCTCGTCTTCGACGGCGATGCCGACCGGTTCGTGGCCATCGACGAGGCGGGCGTTCCGCTCAACGGCGACGTGATCATGGCGATCATTGCCCGCCACCTGCACGAGCAGGGCAAGCTCAAGAACGACACGGTGGTCGTGACGGTCATGACGAACCTCGGGTTCCGGCGTGCCATGGCAGAGCTCGACATCGCCGTGGTCGAGACGGCCGTGGGCGACCGATACGTGCTCGAGGCGATGCGCGAGCACAAAGCCAACCTCGGCGGCGAGCAATCGGGCCACGTCATCTTCCTGGATCACATCTCGACCGGAGACGGCTTGCTGACGGCCCTGCGGCTGCTCGAGGTAGTCGCCGCCACCGGCCGGCCCCTCACGGAGCTCCGCCAGGTCATGACCGATTACCCCCAGGTGCTCCGCAACGTGCGGGTTGCCGATCGAGCCGGTCTCGACGGCGCCGAAGCGGTCTGGGAAGCGGTCCGCCATACCGAGGAGATGTTGGGAGGCGGCGGCCGGGTCCTCATCCGTCCGTCCGGGACCGAGCCCCTCGTCCGGGTCATGGTCGAAGCCGCCACCAAAACCGACGCAGCCACGATCGCCGACGACCTCGCGAAAGTGGTCCGGGCCGCGCTGGGGGAGTAGCGCAACGGGTTCGTCCCTCCCTGCTCGCTGCTCGCTGCTTGTCGCTCGTCCCTCGTCCCTTGTCCGTTCTGGCGGGCAGCGGGTAACGGGTAGCGGGCGCACGCAACCCCGCCTCTCACCGCAAGATCAGTGATACGCTCTCTCTGACAGGTACTGGAGTTACGAAAACAGCGCCCGCCCTCGCAATGCGAGGCGACGAGGAAGAGGGTTATCGAAATGTTCGGCGGATGCCCTCTCGGCC
>SHLN01000108.1 GCA_004283105.1 Acidimicrobiia bacterium | reverse complement strand
ACTGGTCTGATCCGGACTTCCTCAGGATGGTGCTGGCGACCTTTGAGCGACGCCCCGATTGGGACCTGGTCCTTGGGCTCGGCGGCCAGGCAACGGTGGCCGACCTGGGGTCCGTTCCCGGCAACGTGCTGCTACTGGACTGGGCCCCCCAGCTCGAGGTGCTCGAACTCGCCGACTGCGCCATCAACCACGGGGGGATCACGTCGATCAACGAGTGCATCTCCTCCGGGGTGCCCATGGTGGTGTATTCGCCGTCGCTGCGCGATCAGGACGGCTGCGCCACCCGCATCGAGTATCACGGCCTCGGTGTCGGCACCCGGTGGGACACGAAGAATCCCGAGCGCCTGGAGGGACACATTGCGAGGGTGCTCGCAGACGAGGCAATGCATGACCGGGTCCGGGAAATGGGCCGGGTCTTCGACGCATACCTCGAGGACGCCGTAGCGGTGACCGTCATCGAGGACTACCTGCACGCTGCCGGTGGGGGGCCGGCCCCTGAGCAGAATTGACTCGCCGCCGCTCTCAGGCGGTATTGGTCGGTTCGGTTCCTGAGGTCGGACCGGTGGTAGCTCGAGAGGTCTTCGTCGCATAGATCGTTCCGAGGACGTGCGATTGGGCCGCATACCGGGAGGCGCCGTCTCCGAGGACGCTGACGGGTCGAGCATATGCGCCGGTGAGCCAGGCGGTCAGGCCGCCCACGACAGATACCGTGGAGGAGAGCCATGCGATCCCGGCCAGTGTCCGCTCCCGGTGGGCTCCGGCCAGTTCGTTGCTGCGGAGAAACGGAGCGGACGCGATCACGTTGGCGGCGATGGTCAGTGCGACCAGGCCCGGTAGCACGTAGGCGGACGGCACGATGTGCGCCATGGGGTTGATGGGCACGTCCCAGGCCACGATCAGTGTGTACGTGAGCCCCCCGAGTCCCATCAATCCGAGGTAGAGCCGGCTCGTTCGCCGGGCGGTGGCCCTGTCGCGATCCATCGCCGCACGCATCGACCGCGGGCCCAGCACGGCCGACAACCCGGCAGCCAGCACCAGGACGGGTTGGGCCACCACCCGCGCAGATTCGGCGTAGCCGAGGTCCTCCGGGCTGACCACCCATGCGATCACGGTTACGACCACAAACGAGGCAATCGACCGGGCAGTGGCTGCGAGCACGAACCACTTGCCCCTGGTAGCCAGCTCCCGGAAGCGCATGATCGCGTCCGCCTTGTCCTGAATGCTCACCCTCGCCACGATGACTCCCACGGTGAGAGAAACGGCATTGGCGATGGCCAGGGCGCCGAAGGGAATCCAGCCGATGGGGACGTCGGCCAGATACCCGACGGCGACCCCCGATATCGCAACGAAGAATTGGACAACGGAAATCCAGGAGGCCTTCCAATTCTGAGCTCCGATATGGAGCATTCGTCGCACATGGTCTTGCATGGGAGACAACACGAGAGAGATCGCCGTGGTAACGGCGAGTGGAACGAGCACGTCGGTTGAGGCGTAGCTCCAGGTGGCCGCCACAGCACCTCCCACGGCCAACGTTCCCAGCGACGTGGGGCCGATTCCGAGCCGGAGGGTCTGTGGAACCAGCGACAGCCGTTCGGACGTAGGGAACGAGACCGTTTTGACTTGCGCAGGGGTGTAGATGAGCTCGGTCGACAGCAAGCTGGCGGCTACGAAGGCGGTGAAGAACACGGCATAGACGCCCCGGCTGACATCGTCGAACCACGTGACCGCTGCCAGGCCAACCGCGAACGTGGCCAGCGAGGCGAATCCGGCATCCACGATCCCGGCCGGGAGCCGTCGGCGCAAGCCGCTATCGGTGCTCACGGCCCGGTCCCGATGGCGGCGGCGCGAGTTTTCGTCCGGCGGGTCTCCCGAGCTTCGCAACCTTCGGTGTAGCCGGCAGGCCGGCGGAGCATGATGGGGACTCCTGCGGCCAACCGAATGCTGCCACCTACTCTCTGTCGGGGATTCCGCTCGTTCATCACATTAGGTCACTGGTTCGATCCGGGTTGCGCCTTCAGCCGCTACCTAGTCCCGACCTCGCGGGACCCGGCCAGCCGATCCATGAATGGGTTCCAGAACGTGCGGGTGGTGTCGTAGGCCGCCGCCAGGCCAAGGAAGTCGCCCAGCCTGGGGAATCGATCGGCGAGGTCGCCAAGCGCAAAGAGCTTGCCCCAGTGCGGCCGTGGCTCGAAGTCGTCGAGCGCCGCTTCGATCTCGGGAAGCAACGCCTCGACCGCCTCAGGATGCTTGTGCCACGTGAAGCCCAGGCACAGGCTCGGCCGTCGGTACGCCGGGCTCAGCCACAAATCGTCCGCCGCGAGCGAGCGAATCTCCATGGCGCGGAGGTGGGGCGAGATGCGGTCTCCCATGGAACGCAGCACACGCATGGCGTCGCGTCCGTGCCTGCGGTCGACGAAGTACTCGGTCTGGAGCTCGTCCCCACCCGCAGAGGGCGGGGCGTCGGGCCGGAAATGAGCCATCCGCCTGGACCACGGCCCGGGAACTCCGCCGATCCGGGTGAGAGAGTGGCCGTGGGGAAGGGCGGTATCATCGATGCGGGATCCACCGTGGATCGTGCTCGGGAACCCCCTCGGTTCCCGGCCGATCTTGTGCTTCAACCACAGGTTTCGCATCCGGCTTGCCCCGATGTCGCCCAGCAGGCTGACGCTATAGGCGGAGGCCATGATCTCATCGAGGTCCTCTATGGTCGACTCCCACGAGGCATTGGTGTAGATGTGCTGGGCCACGGCGTAGGTCGGTTCCACATCGAGCTCGACCCGCGTGTAGACGCCGAACGCTCCGAGACCGACGGCCAGGGCCGGCAAGTCGGTGCTCGTCCGATCCACCCGCGTGAGCGAACCATCGCCGCGGACCACCTCGATGGCGGCGACCGAGGTTGCCAGGATTCCGTTGGTGTCCCCGGACCCATGGGTGGCCGTTGCGATGGCGCCGCCGATTGAGATATGCGGCAGCGAGGCAAGGTTCGGTAGTGCCAGACCCTCCTCTTCGAGTCGGCCGGCCAGGACGGCATAGGTTGTTCCCGGATTCACCGACACCGTGCCGGCGTCATGGTCGACCTGAATGTCGGCGGGCAGATCCTCGAGCGAGATCAGGATTCCGCCGGGGGAGTCGGCGATGTCGGTGAACGAGTGCCTCGTCCCCAACGGCCTGACCCTGGGGTGGGCCGCGACGAGCTCCTGCACCTCTTCAACAGAGACCGGGCGGTGGACGGCTGTAGCGGCATAGTCGAGATTGGCGGCCCAGTTGCTCTCCGTCACGTCGCCGGGCTTTCGGTGATCGTTGTGAGTAGGCCGGCCATCGGGGATCCTCCTGTTGGCAAGGGCTTGACCGCTCTCGACAACAGTAGGCGCCGTCTGTTGAGCCAGTCGGGTCGGCTGCATCGTTTGTCCGTCAGCCTCGATGTAATGCGTGGAATGCCCCGTACGACCGATCCTACTTTCGGCGTTGTTGCCCACCACTTTGTGTGCTATTTGGGTGTATAGTCATCACGGATGGAAATCGTGGCTAACACCCGTCGAAACCGTTCCTCGCGACGCCTGTCGCGGGCGGGAACGCTTGTCGTCATCACTGCTGCCTTGACGCTGTCGCTGGCCGCGCCGGTCGCCGCGCACGATCCGATCTTCCTCACCGACGAGCAGGCAACCCCGGACACGGGCCCGTATCTCCCCGACGGGGCGATTTCGTGGGCAATCTACGGCACGTTCCCTGCGGACGGGGAAACGAGAGGATTCGAGTTCGACCTGCGCGACGGTGACGACCTCTACGCATCTCTGTTGATTCCCAATCTCGAGCCCGAGATCAGCCTGCCCGACGCCGAGCTGCCATACGTCGAGCTCACGCTGCCGAACGGAGAAGTCCGCACCCTCGAAGCGGAGATCCGGGAGGTCTTCGACGAGCAGTTCAGTCAAACGTCCTACGTCACCCTCGTCGAACTGAAAGAGCCGGCCGTTGCCGGCCGACACACCGTGGTAGTGCAGTCCCGTGGCCCGGCTCGATTCGTGGTCGCGGTCGGTGAGCGCGAAGTGTTCTTCACCCCGGCGGAGCGGACGGTGGACCGTCCGTCGGACTTCTTCGGAATTGCCGGTCCCTTGAACGCCTGGTACCAGACTCCGCCCACCGCCGAAGCCGCCGACGCGCCAAACGACGAGGTCGTCGACGATGTGGAGATCGACGTCCAGGCGCTGGAAACTGAGCTCGAGGCGCTCGCTCAAGAAGGAGCAGATGAAGAACAAGCCGCTGGTGAAGCCGATGGTGCGCCTGAGGGTGGTTCCGGCCTTACCTGGGTGCTGCCGGTGGCGATCGTAGTTGTGGCCGGGGCGGGCGTCGGTATGTGGCTAGCGCGGCGACGCGCATCGGCGGCATGATCGGCCGACGGCAATCTCTCGTTCGGGTCGGCGCCATCCTGGCGTCATTCCTCGTCATCCTCGGATTGGTGGCTCCACCGGCCGCGGCCCACGAGACGGTGCAGCCCTACCTCTACGTATTCGTCACCGAGTCGACGGTCGACGGGCGGGTCGAAGTGGCGGTGGAGGACGTAGCCGCCGTGCTGGGCCTCGACCTCGACGGCGACGACGCCAGGATCGAGAAGGTGCTGCGCGACGAAGCCGACCTCCTTCGAGCGTATGTCGCCGACCACCTGGTGATCGGCTCAGAGGGTCGCGAGTGGGACCTCGAGCTCGGCCGCGTTGACCTGTTCCGCGAGGGCCCCGGTGCGCTCGCTTTCGCCGTCGTGCAGTACCGCGCCATCGTCCCCGCCGGCGAGGTCACCCGGGTCCTCGACATCACGTTTGATCCGTTCTTTGACGAGATTGACGGTCGCGACGGCCTGCTGTTGCTCACCGGCGGCTGGGAAGCCGGCCTCTACGACCGTGACAAGGAGGTCCTGGTCACCTACTCGCAGGGAAACAGCACGCAGTCGATCGATTTGGGCGGACGGGGCGAGTGGGACAACTTCCGCTCGGGGGTGACGCTGGGCGTCGACCACATCAAGACCGGGCCCGATCACATTCTGTTCATACTCGCATTGCTTCTGCCGTCGGTCCTCGTGTTCCAGGAGGCCTGGCGCCCGACGCGCGGCTTCGGATCGGCCCTCTGGCGGGTGCTGAAGATTGCGACGTTCTTCACGATCGCCCATTCGATTACCTTCACCTTCGCCGGCATGGGGTGGCTCCCGCTCCCGCCGTCGAAACTCGTCGAGGCAATCATCGCGGCTTCGATTGCCGCCGCGGCACTCCACAATCTGCGACCCATCTTCCCCAACCGCGAGTGGGTGCTGGCCTTCGCGTTCGGCCTTTTCCACGGGATGGGGTTCGCATCGCTGGTAGCGGCGCTCGACGTCTCGCAGACGAGTCAGCTCGTATCGTTGCTCGGCCGCAACGTCGGCATCGAAATCGGACAGGTTGTCGTCGTGCTTCTGCTCTTCCCGGCCCTCTACCTCCTGCGTCGCACCGACGCGTATGCACCGTTCTTGACGGTGAGCTCGCTTGTGCTCTCGGTTGTCGCGCTCGGCTGGATGACCGAGCGGCTGCTCGAGGTTGACCTCGGGACCGATGGCCTCGTGGATCGCTTCGCCAGCACCCCGAATGGCTACTGGGTAGCGGCCATCCTCACGCTCGTCGCAGCCGCTATCTACGCCGATGCGGCTCGCCGCGACGCTCTTGCACCGCTCGTCCCGGTCTCTCAATGAAGCTGCGGACTGCCCGGTAGCCAACGACCAGGATCGTCGTCGGGTTCATGTTCGCTTCCGTCGGGGATCAATTCCCATCGGCGGTTCCGGTGCCATCACACTTAGCGACCGGGGTCCTGGTCGGGGCGGCGGTGCGAGGTCAGGTCGTGTGCAGCGCTTCGGTGGGGGAGAGGCGGGCGGCTCGCAGTGCCGGGTAGAGACCGGCGAGCGCTCCGATCAGCAGCGCCGCCCCCAGGCCGCCGCTGACGGCGATCGTTGGAATGAGGATCTCCCAGCCACGGATCTGGGCGTACAGGGCGGTCACGCCTGCACCGAGAAGCACCCCGCCGATGCCTCCAGAGAGGGCGAGGATCAGTGCCTCCAGAAGGAACTGGATGGCCACGTGTCGGCGGCTGGCCCCCAGGGCCCGGCGTAGTCCGATCTCGGACCGGCGTTCGAGGACGGATATCACCATGACGTTTGCGATACCAACGCCTCCCACGATGAGTGCCACGATGCCGAGCCCGATGAAGAGAGCCGTAAATGCGCTCTCGGCCGCGGCCCTGGCTTCGAGCGCATCGGTTGGGCGACTGACCTCCACCTGATCCGGGTTCTCCGGATTCACCGTGGCGGGGAGCACGCTCATCACCTCGTCGATCCATTGCGGCTCGGTTCGCAGGTAGATGCTGGATGCGACGCCGTCGTGCGCGAGGAACGCCTCGGCGGCGGGCTTGCCGACGATGGCGCTGCGATCGAGGGTTCCGGCCAGCTCGAGCGGGTCGAGGATCCCGATCACGGTGAACCACCGATCACCCAGCCAGACGAGGGGCCGGATGGAGACGTCGTTGATGCCGAGTCGTTCGGCGGCGATCGAACCCAGTACGACGGTGGGATAGGCCGCCGAGGCCGCATCGTGGAATTGTCCGTGTGCCACGGTGCCCTCGAGCGTGTCGAGCAGGTTGAGGTCGGAGGCTCGCACGGCGATCCCGCCGCTGCGGCTCTCTGGAATCCGGTCGGTGCGGTAGACGTTGGCGTCGACGGAGCCGACGGCGGAGACCTGTGTCACCGGTCCGATTCGCTGCGTCATCGGCGGGGCGGTGTCTGGTAGCTCGCCGCTCCCGAGCCCAATACCGGTACCGCCCCGGACAACGAGCAGGTTGGTGCCGAGCCGGTCTAGTTGGGTGAGGAGATCCGAGCGGCTCGAGTCCGATAGGCCGAGCACCGCCACGAGCGAAGCGATGCCGATGGTGATGCCCAGTGCCGACAACGCGGCCCGCATGCGGCGGGTCCGGACCCCGACGGTGGCCGTGCGGAGCATGTCACGGACGTGCAGCTTGCTGTGTTCGAGGCCGTTGCCCATCAGGCTATCCACCCTGCGGTGTCGGATTCGACCACGCCGTCGCGGAGTGCGATCCGGCGGGGGAGCTGTGCGGCGATCTCGCGGTTGTGAGTGATCACCACGAGAGTGATGCCCTCGGCGTGCAACTCCCGCAACAGGTCGACGATGTCCTCGCTCGACTTGCTGTCCAGGTTTCCCGTCGGCTCGTCGGCCAGGACGATGGCCGGTCTTCCCATGACGGCCCGCGCCACCGCAACCCGCTGGCGTTCACCCCCTGAGAGTTTGTTCGTCGGATGCTCCAGCCGGTGCCCGAGTCCAACCCGCTCCAGGGCGGCCTCCGCAAGATCCCGGCGTTCGTCCGAGGGCATGCCGGTGTAGAGCATCCCGTCGGCCACGTTGTCGAGCGCGGTGTACCCGTCGAGGAGGTGAAACTGCTGGAACACGAAGCCAATAGATCGGGCCCGGATGGCCGAGAGATCCCGGTCGGACAACTCGGCGATGTCGTGACCGGCCACCCGGACGTCGCCGCTGGTTGGCCGGTCGAGCGTGCCCATGAGGTGGAGCAATGTGCTCTTGCCAGACCCTGACGGCCCGACGACGGCGACCAGCTCTCCAGACTGGATGGTGAGGTCGATGCCGCGCAGTGCCGAAACCGGCGGTGTCCCGGAGTACTCCTTCGTGACCCCGGTCAATTCGAGCACCGCGGTGCTCACGGGGCCACCACGCGATCTCCCGGCGAGAGTGCCGTAGATGTGACTTCGACGAGCCCATCGGCGTACATGCCGGCATCAACGGCCACCAACCGGGTGGAGCCGTCGGGTTGCTCCACCTCAACGGCATACCCGCTTTCGGCGAGCGCCAGCAACGCAGTGACCGGGACGGCCAGGACGTCGTCCGCCCGGTCGGTGATGACCTCGACGCCGACTGGAGCCTGATCGAGGCCGGCGGCGGCCGCCGTGTCGTCGAGCACGATGACGACTTTGAAGGTCGCCTCCCCCTGGGGGGAAACCGTCGCCGTCTCGGCCTTGGACTGGACCGTGCCGTCGATGCGCGTATCGTCTGGTAATACAACGACAACCCGCTCGCCCTCGTCGAGAACGGCCTGATCGGCGGCCGGGAGGTCGATGGTCACGACGCTCTCGCCGGTGGACGTGCCGAGGACTGCCATTCCTGGAGTGAGTAGAGCCCCGGGTTCGAGAAACCGATCCGCAACTCGGACGGCCCCGGGCTTGAATAGGACGTCGGGCGGCCCCACGGTCCCGTCTGCCTCCATCCCGGCTGCGTCCTGCAGTTCCAGCAGGGCGGCGAGCGTCGCATCGTCGAACACGCCGCTCGCAACGAGGGTGTCCCCGGCGGTGTGGCCGAGGCGGAGAAGCGCTTCCTGCAGGGCGAGGACGTCGTCTCCTTCGGAGCCTTCGGTCTCGAAGAAGACCCGGGCGACGGGTGCGCCCCCCACCGGTGAGCCCACCGCAACGAGGACGGTGTCGATGGTGAGGGGACCAGGCACCGACACGATTTGGCCCAAATCGACCGTCCCGTCG
>SHLN01000297.1 GCA_004283105.1 Acidimicrobiia bacterium | reverse complement strand
GGGCGCGATCGCGGGTGGGGTTCTCCGTGGTGGGCATGGAGGGCGAGAGTAGTACCAGGCCCCCGGCCACCGGCCACCGGCATCATGCAACGTCGACGTCGACGTCAACACCAACATCAACGGATCCCCCAGTTTGTCGCGCGACAATGGGGTTTCCCTGGGCTTGGCGCCGGCGGCGCCAGCCCGTGATCAACTAGCCGTCCCGCGGCAGCAGACGACGGCAACGCCTCCGGCGTTGCTTTTCGGCCATCGTCGCACGAGTGATATGTCTCGGCCGAAAAGTGACAACGGGCAATGGGGTTTCCCTGGGCTTGGCGCCGGCGGCGCCAGCCCGCGATCAGCTAGCCGCCCGGCGGCAGCAGACGACGGCAACGCCTCCGGCGTTGCTTTTCGGCCATGGTCGCGCGAGAACGATGGCTCGGCCGAAAAGTGACAGAAAACACTGACTAGGTTTGCCCCATGCAACTGCGCGACGCGATTGAGACGAGAGCCCGGGTGGAGGGGCCGTTGTTGAAGGTGGATGACTTCCTCAACCACCGGGTCGACATCGAGTTGTTTCCCGAGATCGGACGGGAGATTGCCGAGCGGTTCGCCGGACGGCGACCCGACCTCGTGCTGACGGCGGAGGCGAGCGGAATTCCTCCCGGCATGGTGACCGCGCAGGCGCTCGGCGTTCCCATGGTGTATGCCAAGAAATACGTGGGGGTGGGAGAGCGATACACGTTCGCCCGGGAAGTCTCCTCCCCGACGAAGGGAACCGAGTACCGGGTTGAAGTGGCGCGTAGGGTGCTGCCGCCCGGCCAGCGGGTCGCCATCGTCGACGATTTCCTCGCCGGAGGACGCACCGCGGAAGCGCTCGGCGAGATCGTCGAAGAAGCGGGCGGGACGGTGCTCGGCTTCGTGTTCGCGGTCGAGAAGACGTTCACCGGCGGCCGGGATCGGCTCGAGGCGCATGGATGGCATGTGGACGCACTCGTCAGGATCGCCTCGCTCGAGAACGGCGTGGCGGTGCTGGAGCCGGAGTGAGGATCCCCGACGACCAGATTGCAGAGTTCCGCCGCCTGTACGCCGATTGCTATGCGTGCGGGTTGTCGAACCCGATCGGTCTCCACCTCGACGGCTTCCACCGCCGATCCGAGACAGAAATCGCCGCCACCTTCGATCCCCGGCCGGAGCATCGCGGCACCGTCGGCTCCCTTCATGGAGGCGTCATAGCAGCAGCGCTCGATGAGATCTGCGCGTGGACGGCCGTACTCCTGGCCGACACGATGGCAGTGACGGCCACCCTCGACCTGCGCTTCCGGCGGCCGGGCGACCCGACCGGCCGCTATCGGTTGATCGGCAGCCTGGGCGATTCGTCGGGACGCCGCCTCCGCATCAACGGTGTGCTCGAGAAAGACGACGCCGTGGTGGCCGAGGCTCGCGGCGTGTTCCTGGCCACCGACCCGGTCGGAGCGCTGTGGCCGGCAGAGGCCTGACCGACCGTCCCGCCGCTGCCGCCCTGGTAGCAGCCGCCGTTGTCTTCGGGGTCACGTTCGTGGTGGTCAAGGACGCCATCGAGGATCTGCCCCCATTCAATTTCGTCGGGTGGCGCTTCCTGCTGGGAGCCATCGCGCTGCTGGCGATTGCCCGGCCGCGCGGAAAGGCCGTGTGGCGCGACGGCATCATCGGTGGATCATTGCTGGTGGCCGGCTTCGGATTTCAGACGGAGGGGCTCCTCACCACCGGTGCCGCCAACTCGGGTCTCATCACCGGCCTCTATGTCGTGCTCACGCCGATCCTGGCGTTGGCCTGGAATCGGCTGCGCGGCCCGGCTCGCATCAACCCGCGGGTGCTCGTGGGCACCGCCATCGCCTTCGCCGGGTTCTACCTGCTCACGGAAGGGTTCCAGCCTGAGGTCGGAGATCTGTTGACCGTCGGAGCGGCGGTGGCCTTCGCCGCCCACATTGTGTTTCTCTCCCATCTCGCCCACCGCCACGATCTCGTCGGGTTCACCGCCCTGCAGCTCGGCGTCACCTCGATCGGGGCCTTTGCCATCGCAGCCGTGAAGGAAGGACTCGAGGTTCCGGGTCCCGAGGTCGCCGGTGCGCTCCTTCTCACCGGCCTGGGAGCGTCGGCGGGCGGTTTTCTCCTCCAGATCTGGGCGCAGTCCCGGGTTGGAGCGTCCACGGCCGCCATCGTCCTCGCCCTCGAGCCGGCGTTCGCGGCGGGGACGGCCGCCATCGTCACCGGTACGACCCTGTCGGCCCGCGGCTGGGTGGGAGCCGGGCTCATTCTCGCGGCGATCTTCGTGGTGCTGCAGGCCACGGCCGGCGAACCCGAAGTGGAAAAAGGGGCGACCAGCCCACACGGCTAGACGGCAACGCCCTTCGGGCGTTGCTTGGCCCAACCCCTTCGGGTTGGGCGGCGACACACCCGCTTACCTACGAATCCACCGTTTCGGTTTGGGGTGCGGCCCCGCCCTA
>SHLN01000107.1 GCA_004283105.1 Acidimicrobiia bacterium | reverse complement strand
ATGTGCCGGGCGCCGGTATCACGTGCCCCACCACCACGACGCTTCCACCCCCGACAACGACCACCTCGACGTCGTCGACGACGACGTCAACTTCGACTTCGACTTCGACTTCGACTTCGACCACAACGAGCACGACCACCGCCACCGTTCCGTAGCCCCGGATTCGGTTCGGACGGGCAACGGGTAACGGGCAACGGGCAACGATGCCCAACACGAAAAACTCGAAGCCGCTCGGTGCTAGTCCCGGTAGAAGACGAAGAACTCTTCGATGACCGAGCCGATCCGGCCGACGTCGGAGTCGGTCCACCCACCGGTCCGGCGGACGACAACACCGTTTGAGCTGGTGAACACATGATTGACGGCATCGTCGGCTTCGAAGACCCGGGCGGCGAGCAGAGCCGGGAATGTCGTGTCGTCGACGGTTTGCTCGATCGATCCGAACGAGCCGCCGTCCTGGCCCGAGAGGCTGCGGTCGGCCTCGAAGATCGCCGCCTCGCCCGACACCGTTCCCGTCACATTGATGATCTGTCCCATGGCGGATCAGCCTACCGGGTCACGGTTGAGTTCTGGTCCGGCTCCGATCTGCAGGCAATACCGCTGGATGACGACCGATCCGTCGTCATAGGTATCGGGTTGGTAGCCGTGAGTCACCAGGGCACGCAGCAATGGGTTGTCGGAGTCCCTCGCGCTCGAGGCGCCGAAGAGATGGAGAGCGGTGCCACCGGGCTTCACGACGCGCCTGATCTCGAGCAGTTCATCCTCGAGCTCCCAGCCGATCGCCTGGCAGGTCACGAGCACATCGGCGCTTGCATCCGGCAGCGGGATGGCGTGAAGGAACCCATCGACCGCAAAGAGGTTGTCCAGACCGAGCCGGGTCGCCCTGGCTCGCATGTATCTCCGCAGGGTTGCGACCGGTTCGACGGCGTAGACGTGCCGGGCGACAGCAGCGGCCGCCAACGCTACCCGGCCGGTTCCAGCGCCCGCGTCGATCACCACTTGGCCGTCCAGGGTCACGAGCTCGGTCACGGCCGCCAGGTCCCAATCAACCTGCGCCCCCGCGTCGTACATCTCTGGTGCCCGCTGGTAGGCGATCCAATCGGCGAGCTCCCAGACGAGGGCCTGTTCACACGCCGCCAGTTCGCCCTCTGCGACTGGACCATGGTCGGCGAGAAGCTCCGTCAGATACCCCTCAATGGCGGGATGCCGTCTGAGGAGGAATCCGCAGACAGTGGAATGGGCGTGGAGGACGGCTGCCAGCTCTCGGGACGGGGCCCGCTCGGGAAGCTCGGCTATCTGGTGCGGCTCCAGCAGAAAGAGGTCGTCGACACCGGGATCCAGGTCGGGAAATGTGCTCCGGAGAGCGTCGGCATACACCCGGGGTTCCTTCCAGTCAACGTCACTCCCACACGTAATCTGCACAGGCTGGTGGAGCTAGAGGCGAAGCTCACATACTTTCGGGCGCGCAGAGCAGCCGCTGTCAGCCGCGCCTCGCCGAACCGCCGGCCATTCCGGACCCGACTCGATGGATCTGGACGAGGTTTGTCTGGGCGCCCTGGTTCGGGGGAATGCCGGCGACCATGACGACGTGCTCGCCCGGTTCAACCGCCCCTTCGGCAATAAGCGCGTCACCGGCGGCAATGATCAGATCGTCTGTGGTCTCGTGACGACCGATGAGGCGGGGCCGCACCCCCCAGTACCCGGCCATGCGCCGGAATGTCGGCTCATTGTTGGTGAAGGCGATGATGTCGGCCGCCGGACGGTATTTCGACAACAGCCGGGCCGTGCTTCCAGTTTCGGTGAAGCACGCCAGATTGGTGATCCCCAGATTGTGCGTGACCTCAACCGCCGCCTTGGCGATAGCCGAGGGGAACCGGGCGGCGTGGGCAATGAACGTGTCCTCGGCTATGAGGTGCAACTCAGGGCTCTTCTCGGCCTCCCGGCAGATGACATTCATGACCTCAACTGAGCGGACCGGGTATTTGCCGATGGCGGTCTCCGCGCTCAACATGACGGCATCGGTGCCGTCGAAGACGGCGTTGGCGACGTCGGTCACCTCGGCCCGGGTCGGGCGGAAGCTCCCCTTCATTGACTCGAGCATTTCGGTGGCGGTAATGGAGATCTTGCCGCCGGCATTGGTGCGGGCAATGATGTCCTTCTGAACTCGCGGCAGAGCCGCCCACGAAAGCTCCACTCCGAGGTCGCCGCGGGCAACCATCACGCCGTCGGCTTCGCGTACGATCTCATCGAGCGCCCGGTAGGCAACGGTTCGCTCCAGCTTGGCGATAACCGGGATGTCGTCGGTCAGTTCCCGCACGGAGCGCACGTCCCCGGCGTTGCCGACGAAGGAAGCAGCCACGAGGTCAACACCCATCTCCGCTCCAGCCCGGAGGTCATCTCGATCCTTGTCGGTGATGGCGGGGAGATCGACCTCGAGACCGGGGAATGCCGCCCCCTGGCGGTCGCTCAGCTGCCCTCCCTGAATCACCGTGGCGCGGATTCCGGTCTCCATCGAGGCGATTTCGAGGCTGATCCGCCCATCGAGGAGCTGGATGACGTCGCCGGGGCCGAGATTGGCAACCCGATCGAGGTATTTGATGAAGATTTCACCGCGGGCCGCCTCGTCTTCACCAGACAAGAGCGACACCTCGTCCCCTGCGGAGAGCGTGATGGCCGAGTCCGGGAAAGTCCCGACCCGGATCTTGGGTCCCTGGATGTCTTGCAGCACGGCGACCGACCGGCCGTGCTTCTCGGACGCCTCGCCTACCCAGCGGAGATTCTGCTCATGGTCCTCGTGCGTGCCGTGCGAGAAGTTGAGTCGAGCGACATCCATTCCGGCCTCGACGAGACGGGATATGGCATCGGCGTTTGCCACGGCCGGTCCGAGGGTTGCAATGATCTTCGTCTTGCGTCTCACGGAGGAAACCCTACCGGGCGAGTTCTGTGAACCGGCGTTGATGCCGACCGGGGTGGCAAATCACCCCAGGGCGGGAATTACCTCGCGAGCGAACAACTCGAGACCGGTCGTGTCGTAGGCGGCTTCGGCGAAATAGACGATGGCGTAGTCCATCCCGGCCTCGGCATGGGGACGCAGCTTCTCGACAAGTTGGTCGGGCGTTCCGGCCGTCTTCCGGTACATCTCCTCGAGCCGATCGAGCCGGTCGGCATCGACGAACGGCCGGTAGTGGTCCTTGATCCACGCAATGCGATCCTCCACGGCGGCTTCGCTCTCTTCACACACGATGTTGAAATTGGTTGAGCGGACGATGGAATCGAAGTCCCGTCCCACATCAGCACAGTGGCCCCGCAACACCTCCGATTTGTGAACGAACTCCTCGAGCGACTGGCCGAAGTTCGTATAGGCGGCATACCTGGCCGCCACGTTCAGCGTGAGCTTCTCGCCGCCTCCCGCCACCCAGAACGGGATGTGGGGCTGCTGAACGGGATGCGGCCGGCAAATGGCACCCGTGAGTGAGTAGTGCTCGCCGGCAAAGGTCACCTCATCCTCGGTCCACATGCGCTGCATGATTTCGACCCCTTCGCGCAGCATACCGATGCGAACCGATGCCTTCGGGAAGGGATAGCCGTAGCCGACGTACTCGTGCTCGTACCAGCCGGCTCCAATCCCCATCTCGACCCGCCCTCCACTGATGACGTCGATGGAAGCTGCCACCTTGGCCAAGTAGGACGGAGGACGATACGAGTTGCACGTGCACATCTGACCGAGCCGAACGGTGCTCGTCGCCGCGGCCAGAGCTGCCATGACCGTCCAGGCTTCGTAGGTCGCCTCCTGGGTCGGCACGGGAACGGTGTGGAAGTGGTCGTACACCCAGAGCGACTCGTATCCGGATCGCTCGATCGTGAGGGCGAGCGTCCGCATCGTGTCCCAATGGTCGGCTTCAGGTATGCCGGCCAGGTCCAGCCGCCAGCCCTGCGGCACGAATGCCCCGAATCTCATGTCGTCTCCGTTTCGGTTGCTGGGATCAAGCTACCGCCCGACGGTATCCTCGCGGTCCCGTGAGCCTCCTCCTAGCAATCCCCGTCAAGCCATTCGGTGTCGCCAAGGCACGCCTCAGCCCGGTGCTGGATGCCCGCCGACGGTCTCTGCTTGGAAAACGCATCGCAGCCCACACCGTCGGAGAAGCCGGGGCGACCGGGGCCCGCGTGGCGGTGGTGACGGGCGACACCGGTGTGGCAGCCTGGGCCGGCGAGCTCGGCGTCGAGGTGATCGGCGAGTCCGGGGTGTACGGGACGGGCCTCAACGGCGCCGCCACGGCGGCCACCACCGACGCGGGGCGCACCGGCTCGGATTGGATGATCCTCCACGCCGACCTTCCCCACCTCACCCGCCGCGACCTCACAGAGGCGATCGATCGATTCGCGCCCGGCCGATATGTCCTGGCGCCTTCCTACAACGGAGGCACCACGCTCCTCATGGGCACCGGTCCGTTTGCCTTCCACTACGGGCCCGGCAGCTTCCATCACCACCTGCGGTCGGCAGGTCAGAAGGCCGAGGTCCTCGTCCGCCGGGGCCTGGCGCTCGACCTCGACACTCCCAACGATCTCGAAACGGCTCGAACGCTCGGCATGACCTGGCAGAAGACATCGGCATGACCAACCTGCACGCCGATCTCGCATCGAGCTTCGCCCCGCTCGAGACACCACGACGGGCCCTCGCCATCGGCGCTCATCCCGACGACATCGAGTTCGGCACCGGAGGAACGCTGGCGAGGTGGGCGGCGGCGGGTTGCCGTGTCGTGATGGCGATCATGACCGACGGATCAAAGGGGTCCTGGGAGGCCGACGAGGATCCGGCGACCCTCGTCGAGCGGCGGGAGCGCGAGCAAAGGGCCGCGGCCGCCGAATTGGGTGCAGCCGAAGTCGTCTTCCTGGGCCATGTCGATGGCGAACTCGAGTATTCGATGAGCCTGCGGGCCGAGGTAGCCACGCTCATCCGCACACACCGGCCCGACATCCTTCTCTCCCACGACCCATGGGCTCGCTACGAGCTCCATCCCGATCACCGCGCCACCGGCTGGGCTGCGGTCGATGGGGCAGTGGCCGCCCGTGACCATCTGTTCTATCCCGAGCAGGGTCTCGACCATCACCGACCCGACTCGCTGCTGCTCTGGCGGGCGGCCGAGCCCGACCACTGGGAGGACATCTCGGACACGTTCGACACGAAGCTGGCGGCGCTGTTGTGCCACGAATCGCAGCACCGCACAACGATGGGCAACGCCGGCTCAGGCGAGACCGAGCGAGAAGCGTTCGAGCGCAAGGTCCGCGAGTACGCCAGGAGTCAAGGTGCTCCCGCGGGTCTCAAAGCCGCCGAAGCCTTCAAACGAATCAGGTTGTAGTCGTCAGGACGAGTCCATCAGCTGTCGCGACCCTCTGGCCGTCGACCGTTGACCGTTGACCTGCTTCTAGTAGATCCGGAGGTTGGTGGCCGGGTCGAAGAAGTGGAGCTTGTTGTTGTCCACGACCACGGTGATGCGCTCTCCGGCCCGGACCATCACATCCGAGCTGATACGAGCCGTCACCCGAGTCGTTTCTCCGAGCGAAGACGCATCCGAGCCCGAATCGGCCAGGAGCTCTTCAATGTCGGGAGTCACCACCGGACGCACCGGCAGGTCGAAGTGTGCGAACGTCTCAGAGCCCAGGACCTCAACCACCTGCAACTCAACCTCAAAGCTATGACCAGCAATGTCGCTGGTGATACGAGCGTCCTCGAACGAGGCCGGCCGTACCCCCATCACGATTTCTTTACCGGCGTAGTTGGCGATCGACTTGTTCTTCTCCAACAACTCACGACCCAACGTCAGCTTCTGATTCCCAAACGACGCCTGCATCCCCCCGGCTCCGTCCGACTCAACCGTCGTGTACACGAAGTTCATTGCGGGGCTTCCGATGAACCCGGCGATGAACATGTTGTCCGGTGCCTGGAACAGATTGAACGGCGTATCGACCTGCTGGAGGATGCCCTTGCGCATGACCGCCACACGATGCCCGAGCGTCATGGCCTCAACCTGGTCGTGGGTCACATACATCGTCGTGGTATTGAGCCGAGAGTGGAGGCGACCCAACTCAGTACGCATCTGCACCCGCAACTTCGCATCCAGGTTCGAAAGCGGCTCATCCATCAAGAACGCAGCCGGCTCACGCACAATGGCGCGGCCCATCGCTACCCGTTGACGCTGCCCACCGGAGAGAGCCTTGGGCTTGCGGTCGAGGTACTCAGTGATCTCGAGGACGCGGGCGGCTTCATCCACCCGGGTCTTGATCTCATCCTTCTGCATCTTGCGCAGCTTGAGACCGAAGGCCATGTTGTCAAACACGCTCATGTGCGGATACAGCGCGTAGTTCTGGAACACCATCGCAATATCGCGGTCCTTGGGCTGGACGTCGTTGACGACCCGGTCCCCAATAATGACCTTGCCCTCAGTGATCTCCTCGAGACCGGCCACCATCCGCAACAATGTCGATTTGCCACAGCCGGAAGGGCCGACCACCACGAGGAACTCCCCGTCGGAGATCTCGAAGTTCACCCCTTCAATCGCCCGGGTACCCCCCGGATAAACCTTGCCAACATCCTCAAACGCGATCGTCGCCACGCATGCCTCCTGAGTTATTTGCACGCAGACACTATCACCTGCGCCATAATCATGCCCAATGAAGACTGCTCTCATCACCGGTGGAACGGGCGGCCTCGGCCGGGCCCTCGCCCCACTGCTCATTGCCCGGGGCTATCAGCTCGGAATCACGTACCTGATCCCGGCTGAGGCTGAGACGCTAGAAACCGAGCTGCAGCCCGATCCGGATCAGGTTCTCCTCCGGCGGGTCGACTCTTCTGATCCGGAAGCGGTGACCGCATTCGCCAAGGACGCGGCGGAACGGTTCGGCTCAATCGACGCCCTCGTCGCCCTCGTCGGTGGCTGGGCGGGTGGGACCGACGTGGAAGACACCGACGACGTCCGGTTCGAGCGCATGCTCGACCTGAACCTCCGATCCACCTTCTACTCGGTGCGGGCCGTACTCCCCTATCTGCGCGAGGTGGGGAAGGGACGCATCGTCACCGTCGGCAGCAGGGCCGCCATCGACAATCCCTATGGCCAGGCTGCCTTCAACGTCGCCAAGGCCGGCGTCGTCGCGCTCACCAAGTCGGTGGCGAATGAGTTGCGCGGCACCGAGATCACCGCCAACGCCTTGCTCCCGTCGGTCATCGACACCCCCGCCACCCGGGAAGCGATGCCGTACGCCGATTACGTCGACTGGCCAACGCCGGCCGAGATCGCCGGGGTCATCGCCTTCATGTTGTCGGAAGAGGCGGCCGTGATGAACGGCGCCACGGTGCCGGTGTACGGGAATACGTGAGCCACGCCTAAGGCTCACCGCTACCCGCTACCCGCGGCCCGCTGCCCGCCGGAATCCACCCCCGCACGGCCCAGGGTCAGATAATCTTGTAGGACAGTGAGACTGCTGCCGCGCGGGTATGCGCCCACGATCGAACTGGTTGAGCATCTGCTCGCCTGGGCCGGCGACGAGAGTGTGCGCCTGGCCACTCAGCACGACAAGCGCCGTGCCACCGAGGAGACCCGAAAAGGGATCCGGTACCAACTCGGGCAGTTGGAGGGGGTCGTCTACGGCCTGTGCGAAATCCTCGACGAGATGAAGAACCATCCCGAGAAGACTGCAACCGAGTGGGCTGAGTTGTATCAAGTCCCGGAAGACGAGCCCGAGTTGTGGCATCTATTGGCGATGGAGGAGTACCGGCCTGGGCGTTGAGGGGTCCGACCCTTTCAGCCACCCAGTTGGCTTGAGGGCTCTGCGGGGGCCGCTCGGTATTGCCGGTTCGGCTCGGGATGGAGTGCTCCACATCGCTCGCAGGGGTGAGTGATCCGTGCGGTTTGAACGGTTGCGCACTTCCCTGGTCGTCGTGCGACACTGGCGGAATGTCGGCTGTGGATTATGACGATCTACGTGGGCGCCTTATGGCATTGCTCATCGGCTTCGGTGATCGGTTAACCGCCGAGCAGTCGAGACTTGGTCACGAGTTCCTTGACCACAACGAACTTGGCCTTGCGCTGGAGATCATGGCCGACTGGCTGGCCGAGGACTCAGCCGCGATTGCTGATTCCGAGCACGACGCCATGGTGCGCTTGGCGGCGGACATGGGCATGGACGATCGGGTAGTGAGGGTGCTCGGAGACATCCCGCGGAGTGGGTAGGCACCCGACCACAAGTGCCGGTTATCTCTCGATTATCTCTCGACCTGGAGGTTGTCGTGGTGGGCACGCCGGTTGCGGTTATGTGCTGTGATTCTCCGGCACGTCAGCGGGAGTCTTCGGCTGCCAGCGCACCCATCCTTCGACCCCAAGAACGATGGCAGCTGCGAGTGACAGGGTCGCCGCTATGGAGATGACACCCAAGGCCACTGGTGGCGGCTCTCGATATTGCGCCTTAGCGACGCCATCTTGCGCTCGAACTCCAACAAGCTGACACCCAAGCCGAGATTGCTGATCGTCGGCCCACGCTTGGGCCGCTTGCTGAAGCTCCGCCGCACTCAATCTCACGTCTCCTGGAT
>SHLN01000296.1 GCA_004283105.1 Acidimicrobiia bacterium | reverse complement strand
GCGTTACCCCCGACCAACCCGTCGGCCTCTACCTGCCGAGATCGGCGGAAATGATCATCGGCCTGCTCGCCATTCTCAAAGCCGGGGGTGCGTATGTTCCCCTCGACCCGTCCTATCCGCCCAGCCACATCCAGCGTCTGCTCGACAACGACGCCATCGAGATCGTGCTCACCGACACCTCCCACCGCGGCGCCATAGCCGGAACGACGACGACGGTCCTCGTTGACGAAGCGGGCGAACTATCAGAGGTGCCGGAGCCGCCAACCCTCACGGCCGCCAACCTCGCCTACGTCATCCACACGTCTGGATCGACCGGGCGCCCGAAAGCGGTTGCGGTCACACACGCCAATCTCGTGCACTCGACCCTCGCTCGCACCATCCACTACAAGCAACCGGTCGACCGGTTCCTGCTGCTCTCTTCGTTCTCCTTCGACAGCTCGGTCGTCGGGATCTTCTGGACCCTCTGCAGCGGCGGCACGCTCGTGCTGCCCGCGCCGGGACATGAACAGGACATCGGCCGGCTGCTGACGCTGGCATCTGAGCAGAAGGTCACCCACCTGCTGTGTCTCCCGGCGCTGTACCAACTGCTCGCCGAGCACGCCGACGAGGGCCAACTCTCGTCGTTGCGGGTCGCGATCGTGGCCGGCGAGGCCTGTCCCTCGGCGGTGCTCGAGGCGCATCTCGAACGGGTGCCCGACGCCGAGTTTCACAACGAGTACGGCCCGACCGAGGCGACGGTCTGGTGCACCGTGCACCGGGCGACGCAGGCCGACGTGGGTGACGCGGTGCCGATCGGACGCCCGATTGCCGGTGGCCGGGTCTATCTGCTCGACGATTACGGACGGCAGGTCGCTCCCGGGTTTGTCGGAGAGATCTGTGTGGCAGGACCCGGAGTCGCCACCGGGTACCTCGGCCGTCCGGACTTGACTGCCGAACGGTTCACCACGGTGGACATCGACGGAACGGTCGAGCGCATCTACCGGACCGGCGACCTCGGGTGCTACCGGTCCGACGGAGCCCTTCTCTTTCTCGGCCGTACCGATGTTCAGTTGAAGGTGCGCGGCTACCGCATCGAGCCCGGTGCCGTGGAAGCGGCGCTCGGCTCGCACCCCGACGTCCGCGAGGCGGCGGTGTCGAGTCGGGCCACCGGTGATCGGGCGGCCGCACAACTCGTCGCGTACGTCGTCCTCGCCGGTGACGGTCTCGACACGGCCACGCTGCGCCGGCACCTGCGAGACAGCCTCCCCGCGTTCATGGTGCCCGACCTGATCGTCCCGATCGAGAAAATTCCCCGGCTCCCGAACGGAAAGGTGAATGCCGGTGCCCTACCGGACCCGGCAGGAACCATCGACGGAGACCCGGGCTCGTTCGTCCCGCCACACTCGGAAACAGAGCGGAAGCTGGCCACAATCTGGGCGGACATCCTCGGGGTCGATCGGGAAGCCGTCGCCGCCGACTCCGATTTCTTCGCGCTCGGCGGCCATTCGCTGCTGGCGATTCGCCTCATGTCTGCGGTCCACACCGCGTTTGGCACCTCCTTGCCGCTGGCAGCTCTTTTCGAAGCTCCCCGGCTCGCCGAGTTGGCCACTCTGCTGGAACCGGGCCGTCGCGAGTATCGGGCATCGGTGTTCGTACCCATCCGCGAGGCGGGCGACGAAACCCTCTTTCTGGTCCATCCGGGGGGCGGCAACGTGCTCACCTATGAGCCGCTCGCCAGACACCTCCCCGACGACTTGACCCTCATCGGTATTCAGGCGCGGGGGGTCGAAGGCACCGAGGAGCCGGACCGCACGATCGAGGCCATGGCGAGGCGCTATGCCAACGAGCTCATCGCCGCGCCGCCGCCCGGGCCCATCAACCTGGCCGGATACTCGACCGGGGGCCTCATTGCCTTTGAGATGGCCCGGATTCTCGAACGGGAGGGCCACCCCGTGGGACTCGTCGCCTTGCTCGATACCGTCTACCCGGTCCGCCGCGGACTGCGGGCCCGCCTGACTCGGGAACTCGAAGTGCTGCGAGCCGGCAAGTGGCAAGGCGTGCGCACCGTCGCCGATTGGTGGTGGTCGAGCATCCGCGCACTCGCCGGCCGTATCAGGCACGGTCCGCGGTGGAGGTATTACCTGGCCCAGGGTCGCCCACTCCCGGCGGGTCTGGCCGCCAAGCGGATCACCCATATCGGCCTGAAAGCCGAACGATTCGGGCTATCCGGGCCGTACGCCGGGACATTGACCTACATTCGCGCCCTCGGAGACGACACCCGCTTTCACGACAGTATCCCCAAGTGGGAGACGGTCGCCGGAAAGCTCGTCGTTCTGGATACCCCCGGGCACCACACCGGGGACGACAACATCGTCACCGAGCCCCATGTTGGCGCCATGGCAGCCATCCTGGCCGAGCAGCTCCGCTCGACCGAAGGCATCGTGCCCTGATACGTGGGCGCTACTGGGATCGAACCAGTGACCTCTGCCGTGTGAAGGCAGCGCTCTC
>SHLN01000106.1 GCA_004283105.1 Acidimicrobiia bacterium | reverse complement strand
CGAGCAGCGAGCAGCGAGCAGCGAGCAGCGGAATTCTGGAACCACGGATTGGTTGGTACTCACATGACCTTCCCAACCGGATTCGTCGGGCATGGTGCTCCCACCAACGCCGTCAATGCCGAACGCGGCGGGACCTGGCGGAGGTGGGCTGAGGCCCTGCCACGGCCCAGTGCCATCCTGTCGATCTCGGCCCACTACGAGCAGGCACCGCCATCGCTGGGTGCCACCACGACCGTGCCCCTGATCTACGACTTCTGGGGTTTCCCGGATCCGCTCTATGACATCGAGTACCGGGCGCCGGGCGCGCCCGATCTGGCGGAACGGATCGAGCGTTTGATGTCGGGGCACACCGATGTCGCTCGTGAGGAGGACCGGGGCCTCGACCACGGCACCTGGGTGCCGCTCCTTCACATGTACCCCGCGGCCGACATTCCAGTTCTGCAGTTGTCCCTTCCGTGGACAAACGATCCGAGGAGGATGTTCGAGCTGGGCAGACTGCTCGGCCCGCTCAGGGAGGACGGGGTGTTCATCCTCGGAAGCGGCAACCTCGTTCACAACCTCCGTGCAGCCGACTGGTCGAACGGCCCGACCCCGGATTGGGCGAGCGAGTTCGACCACTGGCTCAGTGAGACGCTCCTCGAGGATCGTGATGACGATCTGCAGGAGTATCGCCGCAATCCCCTCGCCGGGATCTGCCATCCCACTCACGAGCACTTCGTGCCCCTCCTCGTCGCCGCCGGAGCGGCCTCAGAGCACGACGATGTGTCCTTCCCGATCGAGGATTTCGAGCTCGGCTCCCTGAGCATGCGGAGCGTGCAGTTCGGGTAGGGCTCGCTTCGCTCGCAGTCACCGGTCGGCGGTCGACGGTCACCGGCAACCCTTCGGGTTGCTTGGCAGCTGCTTCGCAGCTGCAGGCCTGATTGCTGATCGCTGATTGCGTGAGCTGACTTCGGCCGGGAACCGAATCTCCGTCTCGTTCGTTGGTGTTCACAATGGAGACGGCACACCCCACGACACGGACTACCCGCTCGCGCGGCGCATATATCACCGCGGCGGTGCTGGCGGCCGGGATCACTCTTGGTATCGGCGAGCTGCTGGCCGGGCTGGTCGAACGGGTACCTTCCACGCTCTCCTCAATCGGCGCCATCGTCGTAGACAACGTTCCCACCTCCATCGAGCAATGGGCGATCGACACGTTCGGGACCGGTGATAAAGCCGTCCTCCTCATTGGAATGATCCTCACAACACTGCTGATTGCCGCTGCCGTCGGCAATTGGATGTACCGGAGCGGCGTGGTCGTGGCCGCGCCGATCTTCGTTGGGTTCGGCGCAGTCGGCCTCGCCGCATCACTCAATCAGACCCTGATCAGCGTGCCGATGACCATCCTGGCCGCCGTCCTCACGACCGGAACCGGGCTCTACGTGTTGTACTGGCTGCTCAGTACTCCGACCGGATCGCTCACCGATACCGTGGTGGGCGCTCCGACCGACGGAGTTCCGGCAGATCTGAGCCGACGCCAATTCGTCGGACGGGCGGCCGGTGTCGGCGCCGTCGCCGCCACGAGCGGGCTGCTCGGTCGGCGCCTCCTCACCGCCACGCCGAGAAGCACCGTCACGCTCCCCGCCGCCGGCACCTTGCCCGGGCCGGCCCCAGAGAACTTCTTCCCCATCGACGGCCTCAAGGAAGTCGTCGTCCCGAATGATGCCTTCTATCGCATAGACACGGCCCTCCTCGTCCCTCGGGTCTCGGTCGACAGCTGGAAGCTGCGGATCGATGGGCTCGTCGACAATCCGCTCGAGTTCACGTTCGACGATCTCGCAGAGCGGGACCTCGTCGAGGAGTACATCACCATTGCCTGTGTCTCGAACCCGGTGGGGGGAAGTTATGTGGGCAACGCCAAGTGGACTGGCGTCCTGCTCTCCGAACTGCTGACCGAAGCCAGGCCAACCGACGAGGCCGAGCAGGTGGTCGGCTGGTCGGTCGACCGCTGGGCGAGCGGGTTCCCCATCGAGGCCGTGTTCGACGGACGCGAGCCGTTGGTTGCCATCGCCATGAACGACGAGCCTCTCCCGGCTCGCCACGGGTTCCCGGCGCGACTCATCGTTCCCGGTCTCTACGGCTACGTGTCCGCCACCAAATGGCTGGAACGCATCGAGCTCACGACCTGGGATGGATTCGACTCGTACTGGGTCCCGCGCGGTTGGGACAAGGAAGGTCCGATCCAAACCGCATCCCGCATCGACGTTCCGCGCCGGGGCGAGCGAGTGCAGCCGGGCGAGGTCGTGGCCGCGGGAGTCGCATGGGCGCCCCTGAAAGGCATCGCATCGGTGGAGATCCAGGTAGACGAGGGCGAGTGGATAGAAGCCGAGCTCTCCGAACCCCTCTCCGACAAGGCATGGGTGCAGTGGAGGGCGGCCGTCTCGGTACCCGAAGGCGACCACACATTGCGCGTGCGAGCTACCGACGGGACCGGCGAGGTCCAGACACCCGTCGAGCGCGACTCACTCCCCTCGGCGGCTACGGGTCACCACACCATCGACATCAAGGCTCGCGCCTAACGAGCTGATTGGCTCAGGTGGTTTGCTTCATCTTGTCGCGCAAGCGGCCGACGGCGGCCTGAGCATCGCGGGCTCGTGAGTGAGCGTCATCGAGAACCTTCTCGGCATCCAATCGGACCCGGTCGGCCTCGCGCATGGCCGCGTCGACCAGTTCCTTGGCCGTCCCCTGCGCGTCGCCGAGCATCCGCTCCTTCTCGAGCACGGAGGCGAGCGCCTGCTGCGCCTCTCGACGGGCTGATTCGGCCTCGCGGGTTGCCGTGGCAATGCGAGTCTCCGTTGTCCGCTCCAGGTCGGAGGCCTCACGCCGCAACCGTTCGATCTCCTCATGGGTGGTTCTGAGCTCTTCGGCAGCCTGCTCTTCCGCCTCCCGCATGGCATCGCGTCGCAAGCGTTCGGCTTCCTGCTCGGCTTCGCTCCGCAGTGTGGCCGCAGCCATCCGGTCGACTTCAGCTTCGCTACGGAGCCGCTCCACTTCGGCACTGGTCGTGGCCCGGAGTTCCTCGGCGAGTGCCTCGGCTTCCTTCCCAGCCAGCGTGCGAATCCGATCACCCTCGCGAGTCGCTTCGAGTAGCAGAGCTTCGGCGTCGAGGCGGGCGCTTTCGAGACTCTGGCGAGACGTCTCGGCATCGCTCCAGGCTTCGGCTCGCGCTTTCTCAGCCTCCTGCCGGATCGCCATGCCCTCGGCCTCGGCAGCGGCGATGATGTCGGTACGAAGCGTGTCGCTCTCAGCCGCGGCCAGCAATTGCTCGGCCTCGGCGGTGATTCGAGCTGCTTCACTTTGAGCCTGCTCTGCCACTTCTTCGGCTTCTTCCCGAATGCGGCGCGAAGCCGCCTGCACCGAGTTGAGCTCTTCGTTGGCACGGTCCCGAATCCGCTGCGCCTCTTGCTCGGCCGACACCCTGAGGACTTCGGCTTCTGAGGTCACTTGTTCGATCTCCCGATCGGCCACCGCCCGTTCCTTGGCGGTCCGCGCCCGGATTCGTTCTGCGTCCTCCGAGGCCGCCTTGAGGCGTTCTTCTGCCAGGACGCGCATCCGCTCGGCTTCCTCCCGGGTACCGGCGAGGCTCGCCTCGAACCTCTCCTTCATGGCCTCGGCCTCTTTTTCGGCCAACTCGACGATCTCTTCGGCATCACGCCGGGCCGTCGACGCCTTCTCGTAGGCGGCGGCGACGTCCTTCTCCGCTTGCTCCTGGAACCTCACGGCATCCTGGCGGATGAGGGAGAAGAAGTCCGAAGCTTCGGACTTCATGCGGGTGGCGTCCTCGAGGGCCGTCGTGAACAGCTCCTCGGCCTTGGCTGCTGCTTCACCCAGCAGCAGTCGCTCGTCGCGCACCGCCGCGACGGCATCCCGGGCTTCGGTTTGGATCCGCTCGGCCTCGCTGGCTGCCGAAGACAACACTTCTTCTGCCTTCAGGCGCGCCTCGGTCAGCAGAGCCTCAGGATCCGGCGCGCCGACGAGGCCTTCGCGAACAGAGCTGCGGATCGCCTCTGCACGGTTAGTGGCTTCGAGCAGAATGCCGCGAGCACGAAGGTTTGCATCCGAGAGCAGCTTTCCCCGAACGTCAAGGATGTAGAAGTAGGCCCGGTCGATGGCGGCGGTTTCGAGGTTCTCGGCGTTGGCGACCAGTTGCTCGAGCCTGGCGATTTCCGCCCCTGCGGCAGCTCGAACGGTCTCGAGATAGTGGTCGACCTCCTCACGGACATAGCCCTTGAGCCCGGTCTTGAAGTCAGGTGCCTCCGGAAGCGTCGCCACGTTCTTGCTCTCCCTTCTCTCCTGTTGTTCAGTTCGGCATCGCGCCGAATCCCTTGAGCCGGGGAACGGATTGGTACCGGGTGGCGTTGAGAGAGTCGAAGGAGGCCGAATGACAACCCAGGACCAGGACAAGATCTATCAAGAGCGGCTCACTCCGCTTCAGTACCGCGTCGCCCGGGAGGGGGGCACGGAGCAGCCCTTCACCGGACTGTATTGGAACACCAAGGACGAGGGCAGCTACGACTGTATCTGTTGCGGCACCACCTTGTTCGTGTCCGACGACAAGTACGACTCGAGATCCGGCTGGCCGAGCTTCACCAGGCCCGTCGACGGGGCAGATATCGTCGAGATCCGGGACGAGTCCCATGGGATGGTGCGGACCGAGGTTCGCTGCGGCAACTGTGACGCCCACCTCGGCCACGTATTCCCCGACGGCCCAGGTCCCGACGGCCTCCGCTACTGCATCAATTCAGCAAGCCTGGATCTGAAGGAGAGCTAAGAGCTACTCGCCACTCGCTACTCGCCAAGAAAGAACGCCCACCAACCGGTGGGCGTCCTTCGTTCTTCCCGGGGACCGTCGGCCGTGAGTCGCCTCTGCAACTCGAAGGGTTACGGCAAGCAACGCCGGAGGCGTTGCCGGTGACCGGTGACCGGTGACCTTCTGCTCAGTGGTCGTGGCCCTCGTGCGAGTCGCCCTCGTGCGAATGACCCTCGTGGCCGTTGCCTTCGGCGTGCTCTGCGAGTTCCTTGCGGACCTCATCCATGTCAATCTGCTTGACCTGGGTAATGAGGTCCTCGAGATAGTTGGGGGGAAGGGCACCCGGCTGGCTGTAGAGGATGATCTGATCCCGGAACACCATGAGGGTGGGAATCGACTGAATACCGAACGCTCCGGCCAGTTCCTGTTGATCCTCGGTGTCCACCTTGGCGAATACAAGATCGGGGTATTTCTCCGACATCGCCTCGTACGTGGGTGCAAACGAGCGGCAGGGCCCGCACCATTCGGCCCAGAAGTCGACGAGCACGGTCTCGTTCGACTGAATGATTTCTTCGAAAGTGTCCTTGGTGACATCAATGGTCGGCATGTACTTCTCTCCAGAGTGAGGTTTCGGCTGTTCAACCCGATAGGGAACCGTTTTATGCCCGCCGGGGCGGCCAACGCTAGCGAGGCGATTGGGGGTAGATTCTCAGCTCACTCGGGAGGAACATCACATGAGCAATCGCAACCGGAATCTTGCTATCGGAGGAGTTCTCGGACTGGCGATAGCCGTGCTCGCCGTCTGGTTCTTCATCTTTCGGGATACCGCACCGCCGGAGGCTTCCCTCGAGGACGCCGTCGGGTCGGTCTCTTCGACGACGCTGGACGCCGGTTCCTCGGGAGGATCACTCGACGGGACATGGACCATCGACACCACCGTCGGCGATGGCGTTCTCGATGCCGGCAGCTACGTCGGGTACCGGGTGCAGGAGGAGCTGGCCACCATCGGAGCCAAGACGGCCGTGGGCCGTACTCCCGCCGTGACCGGGTCATTTGCCTTCAGCGGGACCACCCTCACTGCCGGCGAGATCGTTGCCGACGTCACCCAGTTGACGAGCGACGACAGCAGGCGGGACGGCGCTATCCGGCGGCAGGCGCTCGAGACCGGCACGTTCGCTGAGGCTTCCTTCATCCTGACCGAACCGGTCGACCTGGGAGTCGACCCAGCCAACGGAGAGCCCTTCACCGCCGAGGCAACCGGCGACTTGACGATTCACGGCGTGACCCGCACGGTCACCGTGCCGATAAGCGGCCAGCTCGTGACCGACACCGTGGTCGTGGTCGGCGGGATCGAGATCGCGTTCGCCGACTACGACATCGACAAGCCCACCGCAGGCATTGTGTTGTCGGTTGACGACGTCGGTGAGATGGAGTTTCAGCTGTTTCTGGCGAGGTCGTGATCTTCGTCCCGCCGATGGGTCAGCAGGATAAGTCCGGCCCCCAGCAGGATTGACAGCAGCGACCACGTCAGGGCGTCACCCAGGTTGAACCCGGTCGCCGGGAGCAAACCCACGCCGGCCACGGCCGTGTTGTTCAAGACGTTGAAGTCGCCAGCGAGAGCTACGACCGCCTCGTTGTTGATTGTTCCCGAGAGGTCTTCATCGACGTTCGTCAGGATCCGGACCTCGAGCGAGTCGCCGACTGCTAGTGGACCAGCATGGAAACAGGTGACGACCGAGTCGGCCTCGCCGCAGGTCCAACCCGCACCGCCTGCGCTGACGAAGTTCAGACCATCCGGCAGATCGTCGGTGAGTGTGATCGTTCCAAACGCGGTGGGAACACCGACGTTGGTCACTGTGAGAATCCACTCGGCATCGTCTCCGGCCTGCACGTTGCCCTCGGTTGACACCTTGGTGAGCAACAGATCGACGGCCCATTGATAGCCGAAGTCAACATCGGTGCGGCCGCCGGGCGGTACAACCACGATGGAGGTTCCGTCGGCACCGCCATCGAGGTCGAATGTCGAGGTCGCGCTGCCCGGTGGCAACGAGGCGGGATCAACCGTGAACTCGCAGGTTGACACCGGTACCGGCGAGAACGTGAACGAGCCTGTCGTCACCTGGTTGGGAAGCACGGCATCGTCGCCGGTACCAAGGATGCCGTCCGGCCCGGCACAAATGCCGCTCACGATGACGCCGCCGAGCTCAGGCTCACCCGGATCACGCACGCCGTCACCGTTGGCGTCGATCCACACGACGCCGGACACCTCGACAGGAGGCTGATAGCCGAAGTCGAGGCCGGTGATGGCATCACCGAGCACAACCGCCTGGACGGTTTCGTCATCGAGTACGCCGTCGGGATCGGCCGTCGCGACGCTCCCGGCCGGCAGAGCTGTGGAATCCACCCGCACCGTGTAATTGCCGGCATCGAGGCCCGTGAAGCTGTAATCGCCGTTGCCGTCCGTCACTCCCGAGGCCACCACGGTGAGCGACCCATCCAGCAGGTCGACGGGCACGCCTCCGGCACCAGGCTCGCCGGCATCTTGGACGGCATCACCGTCGTGGTCGAGCCACACCCGACCCGCCAGGGTCGCTTCGATCACGACGACGTCCGCCGAGTCCTCGACCGGAGGCAGCGGCCCGATCGGCCCGTCGGCATTGACGGTGGCGGTGTTGGTGAAGTCGGCGGGCACCGCCATCGCAGCACAGGAGTAGGTGACCGATCCCGCCACCGGGAGCAGCCCGATGAGGTTGTCGCAGGCTGGAACCAACGGGTCGGTGACGACGACGTTGTTGAGGTCGACGTCTCCGGTGTTGGTCACGGTGATCGAGAACGTCGCATTCGTCCCAACGAGGATCGTTTGCACTGCCGGGTCCTTGGCGATGGTGATAGTCGGGTCGACAACATCGACATCTGCCGTATCGGTCGACTCGACGTCGGGACCGATGGGCGGGGTACCGGTGCCGGTCGCCGAGTTGGTGAAGTCGGCGACGACGGCCGTTGCTGTGCAGTCGTACGACGTGCTGGTACCCCGAGCGAGCGAACCAATGGTCGAGTCGCAGTCGGGGACGAGCGCATCGACGACGACAACCCCGGTCAGGTCCACATTGCCGATGTTGGTGACGGTGATCGTGAAGGTGACATCAGAGCCGACCAGCACCGTCTGAGTCGCCGGATCCTTCTCGAGCAAGATCCCCGGTCCGGCGATGATGTAGCCGAAGTCCACCGTGTCGAGAACCTGGCCGGCGGTCACCACTGCCGGGGCCGGGTTCGTCCCCACCGTCTGTAGTGCGTTGGCCGGGAAGTCCGGATCCGCTCCATCCACGGTGACGGTGTAGCTGCCGGCTACGGCCAGGAACTCGTAGAAGCCGTCGGCGTCGGTGACCGTCGTCTGGCCATCGGAGAGCGTGACGGTGATGTTGGGAATTCCTTCACCGGCATCGAACACACCGTCCTCATCGAGGTCGACAAACACCCGGTCGCCGATCCTGGCCGGTTCAAACGCACCGGCATCGATGGTGAGGACGGATTGGCCGCCGGTGAGCGTGATCGGAGCCGTGAACGCTGTCGTCGGATCAACATCGCTGTCGAGGCCGTCGTCGCCTCCCTGATCGGCGGGAGACAGGACGTAGCCGGCTGGGAGGTTGGAGAACTCGACTACGTAGGTGCCGGCCGGGCCGGTCAGAAGGTAGTCGCCGGCCGCGTCGGTGGTATCGGTGTCGACCACGATGTCATCGAGGGTTCCCGGCGTCGTGTCCGGTCCAGGATCGACGAGTCGGACGGTGAGTCCGGCAAAGCCGTCGAGTTCGCCCGCGTCCTGAATGCCATCACCGTTCACGTCGTGCCAGATGCGGTCGCCCACCGTGATGAAGGGCTGATACCCGAAGTCGGCGTCGTTGAAGTCCTCACCGGCCGTAAGCGTGACCGGATCAGGATCGGTACCACCGGTCAAAGTGC
>SHLN01000295.1 GCA_004283105.1 Acidimicrobiia bacterium | reverse complement strand
GAGGAACCAGCAACCAGCAACCAGCAACCAGCAACCAGCAACTACCCCAACAACCCCTTCACCGCATTCCCGATCTCCGTGGGGTCGTCTAGGACGGTGGCACCGACGGCGGTGAGGGCCTCCATCTTGGCGGCGGCGGTTCCCTTACCACCGGAAATGATGGCGCCGGCGTGGCCCATCTTCTTGCCGGGCGGGGCCGTCACACCGGCGATGTAGGAGACGACCGGCTTGGTGACATTCGCCTTGATGAAGTCGGCCGCTTCCTCCTCGGCCGTGCCGCCGATCTCTCCGATCATCACGATGGCATCGGTCTCCTCGTCGGCCTGGAACAGGTCGAGCACGTCGACGAACGAGGTGCCGGGCACCGGGTCGCCGCCGATGCCGATGCAGCTCGACTGGCCGATGCCGAGCATCGTCAGCTCATGGACGGCCTGGTAGGTCAGGGTGCCCGATCTCGAAACCACTCCAACTCGGCCCGGCATCGCGATCTCGGGCGGCATGATGCCGACATTGGCTTTGCCGGGCGAGAGGAGCCCGGGACAGTTCGGTCCGAGCACACGTGTGTTCGAGGTCTGCGTGACGTAGTTGTAGACGCGGGCTTCATCGTGGGCGGGAATGCCCTCGGTGATGGCCACCACCAGGGCAATGCCGGCGGCAGCCGCCTCCAGGATGGCGTCGGCCGCAAACGGGGGCGGGACGAATGTCATGGCGGTGTTGGCCCCGGTGCCGTCGACGGCTTCGGACACCGTGTTGAAGATGGGGACGCCGTCGAGGTCGGTGCCACCCTTGCCGGGAGTGACTCCGGCGACGAGGTTGGTGCCGTAGTCCCGATTGCGGAAGCCGTGGAACTGGCCTTCCTTGCCGGTCAGACCCTGGACAACCAGCTTGGTGTTTTCGTCGATGAGGATGGCCATCAGTTCAACTCCCCTGCTAGCTCGACAGCCTTTTCGGCGGCTTCTCGCATCGTGGCGGCGGCGATGAGTTGCTCATTCGGTGAGGCGGCCAGGATGGCCCGGCCTTCCTCGGCGTTTGTGCCGTCGAGCCTTACCACGATCGGCCACGGCAGCTCGAGCCGGCCGAGCGCTTCAATGATCCCCTGGGCTACCAGGTCGCAGCGGGTGATACCGCCGAAGATGTTGATGAGCACCGATTTCACCGACTCGTCCTGGGTGAGCACCTCGAGGGCGTTCGTGATCGTGTCGGCCCCGGCCCCCCCACCGACATCGAGGAAGTTGGCCGCCCGGCCGCCGACGAGGTCGACGACGTCGAGGGTGCTCATCACCAATCCGGCGCCGTTGCCGATGATGCCGACGCTGCCGTCGAGCTTGATGAAGTTGAGGTCGGCCTCCATCGCCATCGACTCGATGGGGTCACGGGTGAAGGCGGCTTCGAAGTCTCCAAAGTCGGGATGCCGGTAGAAGGCGTTGGCGTCGAGCGTGACCTTGGAGTCGAGCGCAATGATGTCGCCGGCGCTGGTGAGGATGAGGGGGTTGACCTCGACGAGGTCGCAATCGAGCGATACGAACGCCTCATAGAGCTTCTTGAGCGCCGCCGCCGCTTTGCGGGCTGCGGTCGGCTCGAGCTTGGCGCGGTAGACGAGCTCGCGTGCCTGCCATTCGGTCAGTCCCACGACCGGATCGATGTGCAGCTTGACGACGGCGTCGGGATCGGACTCGGCGACCCCTTCGATGTCGACGCCTCCCTGGGCGCTCACCATCGCCAGGTGCTTTTTGGCCGAGCGGTCGAGGGTGAAGCTGGCGTAGTACTCGGCGGCGATATCGGAGGCTTCCTCCACCCATACTGAGTGGACGGTGTGGCCCTTGATGTCCATGCCGAGGATCTGAGCGGCCGCCTCTTCGGCGGCGTTCGGCGAGTCGGCCAGTTTGATGCCACCCGCCTTGCCGCGGCCACCCACCTGGACCTGGGCCTTGACAACGACGGTTCCGCCCAACTCATTGGCGGCGGTGCCGGCAAAGGTTGGCGAGGTGGCGAGCCGACCCTGTGGGACCGGAACGCCCATGCGGGCGAAGAGGGATTTGCCTTGGTATTCGAAGAGGTCCACTGCTCAGCTTTCCGGGATGTGTTCGTTGACCCACTCCACAATGTCTGACAGTGGAGCGCCTGGCGTGAAGATAGCCGCCAGCCCGGCGGCGGTGAGCGGCTCGATGTCGTCGTCGGGAATGATGCCGCCACCGAAGACGATGATGTCGTCGGCACCACGCTTGCGCAGGCCTTCGACCACCTTCGGAAACAGGGTCATGTGGGCGCCCGAAAGCACCGACAGACCTACCCCGCCGACATCCTCCTGTATGGCGGTTTCGACGATTTGCTCCGGGGTCTGGTGAAGGCCCGAGTAGATGACCTCAACACCGCCGTCGCGCAGCGCCCGGGCAATGACCTTGGCTCCGCGGTCGTGCCCATCCAGGCCGGGCTTGGCGATGAGAACTCTCCGTGGCATCGCCATGAGGTTAATAGTGCGGAGTGACGGGACCGGGGCGGTGGCGACTCGTGTCCCTCGTCCCTCGTCC
>SHLN01000105.1 GCA_004283105.1 Acidimicrobiia bacterium | reverse complement strand
CGTTGCCCGTTGCCCGTTGCCCGTTGCCCGTTGCCTACTGCCTGGTACCCGGCCGCGAGAAGTGGGAACGATGCGCTGGGGGGTAGCGTTGCATACCCCAGGAGGTCGTGACATGTTTGGCAAGAAGAAGAGCGAGATGGTTTCACCGGAGGATGCGCTACCGGGTCGGAGTGATCCGATGCCGGAGGCAAACGTGCATTTCGTCAACGGCACGTCCATCTACCCGCCATTTCCCGACGGGATGGAGCAGGCCGTCGTCGGGATGGGGTGCTTCTGGGGTGCCGAGCGCATCTTCTGGCAGATCCCGGGCGTGTACACGACGGCGGCCGGGTATGCCGGTGGCTATACCCCCAACCCCAACTACGAGGAGACCTGCACCGGCCGCACCGGCCACACCGAAGCCGTCCTGGTCGTCTACGACCCCGCTGAGGTGAGCTACGAGCGCCTCCTCAAGGATTTCTGGGAGCAGCACGACCCCACCCAGTACATGGGTCAGGGCAATGATCGGGGCACCCAATACCGGTCGGCCATCTACACGTTCACGGACGAGCAGGCCGACGTCGCCAAGCGCTCACGTGATCGCTATCAGGCGCTGCTCGATGAGAAAGGCTTCGGCTCCATCACCACCGAGATCGCCGAGGCCGGCGAGTTCTATTACGCCGAGGAGTACCACCAGCAGTACCTGGCCAAGAACCCCGGCGGCTACTGCAACCACGGCTTCTGTCAGGTCTCCTATTCGGACGCCCAAGCGTCCGAATAGACCTCCACCTCCACCTCAACATCGACCTCAAGCCTTGGGTTGGTCGATGTTGAAGTTGACGTAGTCGGCTTCAGCCGCCGTTCACAGGCTGGTGTTGGTTCATAGGTAAGCGGTTGCGCCATTGGCCGTCGACCTCGTGGAAGGCGGCGGCGACCGCGCCGGCGGTCGGGACCAGGCCGATCTCGCCGACACCCTTGATGCCGTAGGGCGATCCGGGCTGGGGGGCCTCCACGAGGATGGCCTCGATCTCGGGGATGTCCTTCGGGCGGAGGATGTTGAGGCTCCGGAGCGTCATGTTGGTGGGCCGGGCCTCGTCGTCGGTGGGGAACTCCTCGGACAGGGCATACCCGAGACCCATGTGAACGGCGCCTTCGATCTGGCCCTCGCACAGCGTCGGGTTCACTACCCGTCCGACATCGTGCACGGCGACGACCTTCTCGATGTCGCCGCTCTCGGGGTCGGCGATGACGAGCTGGGCGGCATACGCGAACGTCGAGTGAATGATCGGATTCTCGAGACCCTCTTCGAGCGAGTTGGTCCAGTCGACCCGGTACTCGCCGTAGTAGTCGATGCCCGGCTCGCAGTCGTTCTCGAGTGCTACCCGGCAGGCATCCTTGACCGATCCGGCGCCCATGAGCGTGCCGCGCGAGCCCGTGGTCTGGCCGGCGCCGAGCTCGCGGGTCGTATCCACGACGACGCGCACGCGCTCCGGGGCAACGCCGAGCTCCTCGACGGCTACCTGGAGCGCCACCGTATGGATGCCCTGGCCCATCTCGGTCCAGCAGTGGCGGACCTCGACGGTCCCGTCCTCCTCGAACCGGACCACGGCCCCGGCGATCTCCTTGAAGCCGTTGCCAAGCCCCGAGTTCTTGATTCCCATGCCGAGACCGATGGCTTTGCCGGCCGCCCGGGCCTCGTCGTACACCGGCTTGATGGCGTCGAGGCACATCCGGGCCCCGAGGCACCCGTCGTCCAGGATCTGTCCGGGACCCCACACGACCCCGGGGGAGACGACGTTGCGGTCGCGGATCTCCCATCCGGTCAGCCCGGCCTTCTCTGCCAGACGATCGAGGATTCCCTCGGTGGCGAACTGGGCCTGGTTGGCTCCAAAGCCCCGAAAGGCACCGCACACCGGGTTGTTCGTGCGCACGGCCACCGCCTCGATATCGATGTTTGGGAACACGTATGGGCCACTGGCATGGCCGGCTGCTCGCTCGAGCACCTTCATCCCAACCGAGGCGTACGGCCCGCTGTCCCCGATGAGTCGGGATCGCAGCGCCAGTAGCTTGCCGTCCGCGTCGCACCCGGCAGATATCTCGAGGCGGATCGGGTGGCGCTTGGGGTGCATGATGAGCGATTGCTCGCGGGTCAGCGTGCACTTGACCGGCCGCTTGAGCAGGTAGGCGGCGAGAGCCGTGTGCGCCTGATTGGACATGTCCTCCTTGCCGCCGAAGGCTCCGCCGTTCGAGACGAGCTCGACGGTGACCTCGTCACGCTCAATGTCGAGCACGGCGGCGATCTGGTTGCGGTCATCCCAGACGCCCTGACCACCGGAGTACACGGCCAGTGGCCCATCGTCGGACGGTACGGCGAGGGTGGACTCGGGCTCGAGGAACGCGTGCTCGACGCGCTGGGTATGGAAGGTCTCGTGCACAACATGGGCAGCCTCTGCCAGGGCGGAGTCGACGTCTCCACGGTCGTATACCGAGCGGGAGAGCACGTTGCCGTCGAGGCCCCACACGGCATCCTCGTCGGAGGTGAGAGCGGCGTCGGGATCGGCGAACGGCTTGAGGACGTTGTATTCGACGGCTACCAGGTCGGCAGCCTGCCGGGCGATCTGGACCGACTCGGCCACAACGATGGCGATGACATCGCCCAGGTAGGACGTACGGCCTCCCTCGGGGATGAACACCGGCCAGTCCTCGTGGATGATGCCGACCCGCAGCGCACCCGGCACATCGGCGGCCGTGTACACGGCGATGACTCCTTCGACGGCCAAGGCAGGCGCGGTGTCGATGCTCAACACATCGGCCCGGGCGTGGTCGCTCAGCTTGAGCGCGCCGTGCAGCAGGCCGTCCGGGCGCATGTCGTCGACATAGCCGCGGTCACCGAGGGCGAGCTCGGCCGCTTCGTACTTGGCGCCGCGGGTGCCAACCCCGCCGGGCATGACGACGTCGGGGATCTCGTCGGTTCGCAGCATCTCGATCGCTTCGAAGATCTTCGTGTAGCCGGTGCACCGGCACAGGTGGCCTCCCAGGCGGCCGGCAGCCGTCTCTCGGGTGAGGTCCTTGCCCTTCTGGTCGAGCAGGGCCTGGGTCCGGACCATGATCCCCGGGGTGCAGAATCCGCATTGGAGGGCCCCGGCGGCCGCGAAGGCATTGGCGAGGCGGGCCCGGTCCTCGGCCGGGAAGCCCTCCAGGGTCACAACCTCCTTGCCCGCGGCTTTCTCCATGCCCACCAGACAGCTCTGGATGGCCTTGCCGTCGAGCAGCACCGTGCACGCTCCGCAATGACCTGATGGAGAGCAGCCGTCCTTGGGTGAGGTGATGTCGAGCTCTTCCCGCAGCGCCGCCAGCAAGTGAGGATGGTCCGATCTGACCGATTCCTGCTCCCCGTTGACCACAAAACTCGTCTGATCCAGCGGCTTGGTAGTCATCGTTGGGCCCTTCCGTTGTGCGTCAATCTGGCGCAATCCTATCTGGTGCTTGCGATGTGGGCTTGGCGGTTCGGGCGGGTCGCGGATAGCGGGCAGCGGGTGGCGGTCTCACTAGGGCCAATTGGCGAACGGCATGGGACCGGCGGCCGGAGACAGCGCGGGTTCGCGCTCGGTAGTCTGGCGACACGGTCTAGCCAAGCAGAGGAGGGTGGCGGTTTGACCCAGGCAGGCGGAAGCCTCCGGGTGAGCTCGAAGTATCTCGCCTACCTCGTCCCGCTCGGGGCCGTCGGGTTCGCGCTCCTCGTAGCCACCATCATGCTGCTGGCGCTGGATGCCAGCCCCATCGAGGGGTTTCGGGCGCTGTTCCGGGGTGCTTTCGGAAGCACCGACGCCCTCATCGAAACCTCGCTCAAGGCAACACCACTGTTGTTCGTCGGCGTCGGCATCACCATCGCCTTCCGTGCCAACGTCATCAACATCGGCGGCGAGGGCCAGATGGTGGCGGGCGGTTTGCTCTCAACGATGGCCGCGTTGTGGCTGCCCGACATGTCGGCGTTCATCATGCTGCCCACCGTCCTCATCATGGGCTTCGTCGGTGGAGCGATCTGGGGATTCATCCCCGGATACCTCAAGGCCTACTTCGGCGTCAACGAGATTCTCAGCACGATCATGCTCAACGTTGTGGCGGTGCAGCTGATGAACTACCTGCTTCGCCAGCCGCTCATCGATCCGGCCGAGATCGAACGCGGTACCCGCATTCCCCAGACCGAGCGGCTACAGGAGGGGGCCGATCTCCCGTTGATGTTCGGCAGCGACCGCCTCCACATCGGACCGCTGCTGGCGGTGCTGGCCGCCATCGCCGCCTACATTCTGCTGTGGCGCACGCCGCTCGGATATCGGCTGCGGGCCGTCGGGCAGAACCCGGACGCTTCCCGCTATGCCGGCATTCCGGTGAAGCGAACGATCACCCTCGCCCTGACGCTGAGTGGAGCACTGTGCGGACTGGCCGGAGCCGTCCTCGTGTTCGGGAGTGAAGGGCATCGGATGGTCACCGACGGTTCGACGGCCGGCTTCACCGGGAGTGCCGGGTTCAACGGCATCGTCGCCGCGCTGTTTGGCGGCCTGCATCCAATCTTCACGATCCCGGCCTCGTTCCTCTTCGGCGGCCTCCTCGTGGGTGGCCTCTCGCTCCAACGAGCCGTGCAGGTGCCGTCCGCGTTGATCCTGGCGCTGAACGGCCTTGTCGTCATCTTCGTGGTCTCGACGGACCGCTACCGCCAGCGTCTGCGCGACCAGGACGCTCGCCGCGCAGCACTCCAGACCGTGGAGTCGGAGCCGGCGGGTGACCGCGGCGGGGGAGACGAGCCGTGAGCGAATTCTTCACCGAGGCCGTCCTGATCGCCACGATCGCATCGGGCATTCGCTTCGCCGTGCCGCTTCTCCTTGCAGGGCTGGGCGAGGCCTACGGGCAGCGCAGTGGTGTCCTCAACCTCGGCGTCGACGGCGTCATGCTGCTCGGCGCGTTCGGTGGCTACTACACAGTCCTCAAGGTTGGCAACGTGTGGATCGGATTGCTGGCCGGGCTCGGCGTCGGATTGATACTCGGCCTCATCTCGGCGTTCATCACCGTCACCCTCAAGGCCGATCAAGGCATATCCGGGATCGGCGTGTTCCTGTTCGGTCTCGGCATGAGCGATCTTCTGTTTCAACGCCTTGTCGGCACACCCCGCTTCATCGACACGTTCCCGCGAATCGAGATTCCGCTCCTGGGAGACATTCCGTGGATCGGAGAAATGCTGTTCCGTCAGAACCTCGTCGTCTATCTAGCGTTCCTGGCGATTCCGGTGAGCATGGTCGTCATCAACCGCACGACGTTCGGCATGAAGATCCGCGCCGTCGGTGAGAACCCCGAGGCGGCCGACAGCCTCGGAGTGTCGGTTGCGAAGGTCCGATACGCAACCATGCTCATCGGCGGTACGCTCGCTGGCGTGGCCGGCGCCGCTCTCGCCATCGACCTCGGCATCTTCCAACAGAACATCACGAACGCCCAGGGGTTCATCGCCATCGCTCTCGTCTACTTCGGCGCCTGGCGCCCACTTGGCGTCATGCTCGGGGCGCTGCTGTACGGATTCGTCAACTCGCTGGTGATTCAGTGGAAGACCCTCGGGATCATCACCGACAGCTGGTCGGACTTCGCCGCCATGGCGCCGGCCATCATCACGATCCTTGCCCTCGTGGTGGTTGCCACCCGGTTCCGTGCGCCGTCGGCGCTCACCAAGCCGTTCGAGCGAGGGGAGTGACTGATGCAGTCGCCAAGCGATGAAGGCAGCACCCCGGTGCCGGGGATGCGAGCAGATTTGTGTACGAATGCGCGGCGGAGTGTTTCCGTCCGCACCCATATGAGAAGGAGAACATCGTGAGATCGAGATCATGGCGGCTGATGGCCGTCTTCGCAGTGGTTGCGGTTATTGCCGCGGCCTGCGGCAGCGATTCTGAAAGCGCCCCCGAGGGCTTCCGGATTGGCATCGTCGCACCGTCGGCGTCCAACGACCTGGCGTTTACCCAATCCATCGTCGATGCCGCCAACGCGCTGGCAGGCGATCCGGAGATCCTGATCACCGACGGCACGTTCGTCGTCGAGGATGCCGCGACGGCGATTCGCGGGTATGCGGCCGACGGCGTCGACCTGGTGATCGCCCACGGCTCGCAGTACGGCGGATCGGTTGAGCAGATCGCCCAGGACTTCCCCGACACCATCTTCGCCTGGGGAACGGCAGCCGACACGTTCGGGCTCCCCAACGTATATGCCTACGAGGCCGCCTCGGATGAGGGTGGCTATGTCATGGGCGTCATGGCGGCGGCCCTGAGCGAGACCGGCAATATCGGCATCGTTGGGCCGATCGAGGTCGGAGACGCCAAGCTGTACGTGGACGGGTTCAAGGCCGGAGCGGAATCCGGCGGCGCCAATGTGAGCGTGGTCTATACGGGATCGTTCAGTGATGTCGCCCTCGCCAAGACGTCGGCAGAGGCCTTTGCCTCGCAGAACGTCGATGTGATGAGCGGTACCGCGCAGATGGTGGTCGGAGCAGTTGGCGTGGCCGTGACCGAGGACATCCTCTGGTTCGGCACCCAGTCCAACCAGTCCGAGCTCGGTGACATCGTCGTCGCCTCCCAGGTATACAAGTGGGAGGTCGTGCTCGAGCAGATCCTTGCCGACATCAACGACGGTGTGAAGGGCGGCAGGGTCTACGAGGTCAACCTCGAGAACGGCGGCGAGGTCATCGAATTCAACGATGACTTCGACCTGCCGGGTGATGTCAAGAGCCTCGGAGAAGACGCCATTGACGGCATCAAGGACGGGTCGATCTCGACCAGCTAGCAACCAACCAGAACGCCAGGTGATCGGGGGCGCCCCTGCCCCCGATCACCGGCCGGAAGGAGGAGCGTGGCCGACACGCCGATGATGGAGATGCGGGCGATCACGAAGCGGTTCCCCGGTGTTCTCGCCAACGACAACGTCGACTTCGACGTACGGGCGGGTGAGGTGCATACCTTGCTCGGGGAGAACGGCGCCGGCAAGAGCACGCTCATGAAGATCCTCTACGGCCTCTATCAGGCCGATGAGGGTGAGGTTCTCCTCGACGGCGAGCCGGTCGTCATCGACAGCCCTACGACGGCTATCTCGCACAACATCGGGATGATTCACCAGCACTTCATGCTGGTCGAAACGTTGACGGTTGCCGAGAACGTGGCGCTCGGGCTCCCGTCGAGCAAAGGGGCGTTCACGGATCTGGATGTCGTGTCCGACCACATCGTCGAGCTCGGCGGAAAGTACGGCCTCGACCTGGATCCCTCGGCGGTCGTATGGCAGCTTGCCGTCGGTCAGAAGCAGCGAGTTGAGATCCTCAAGGCGCTGTACCGCGAGGCCCATTTGCTCATCCTCGATGAGCCGACCGCCGTGCTCACGCCCCAGGAGGTGGATCAGCTGTTTGGCACGCTCCGGCAGCTGACGGCCGACGGTCGGGGTCTCATCTTCATCTCGCACAAGCTCCATGAGGTGCTGGCGCTCAGTGACCGGATCACCGTGCTCAGGCAGGGCAGGGTGACCGGTCACGCCACGCCCGACGGGGCCACCCGTTCGTCGCTCGCCGAGATGATGGTTGGGAGAGAGGTGAAGCTGGCACCCGACAAGCCCGACGTGACTGTGGCCGAGCCCGCCCTGGTCGTCTCGGGTCTCGAGGTATACGGCGACAGAGGGCTCGTAGCGGTCGACGACTTCAGCCTCGAGGTGCGAGCGGGAGAGATCCTCGGGATCGCCGGTGTCTCGGGTAATGGCCAGCGAGAACTGGCCGAGGCCATTGCCGGACTGCGGGCGGTGACCAAGGGCTCAATCGAGATTGCCGGCACGGATGTCACCAACAATCGGCCGATTGAGGTGCGGGATGTCGGGTTGGCCTATGTACCGGAAGGGCGCATGAAAGATGGGTGTATTGCCTCGTTCACCGTGTCCGAGAACGTTCTCCTGGTCGACCATCGCGAGAGCCGGTTTCTCAATCGGGGTTTGTTCGACTTCGGCGCAATACGAGAGCACAGCCAGGGCCTGGTCGACGAGTATTCGGTGAAGACCCCGACGCTCGAGACGCCGGTCCGCAGCTTGTCGGGCGGGAACATCCAGAAGCTCATCCTCGCTCGTGAATTGGAGGGCACTCCGACCGTCCTGCTGGCCTCGCAGCCGACCCGCGGGGTAGATATCGGCGCGGCCGAGTACATCCACGAACGGCTCGTAACCCAACGGGAAGAGGGCACCGCCATCCTCGTGATTTCCGAGGATCTCGACGAGGTGTTTGGCCTCTCCGATCGGATCGCCGTCATGTACGAGGGCCAGGTGATGGGCATCGTCGACCCGGCAACCGCCACGCGTGAGCAGGTCGGCTTGATGATGGCAGGAGTGCGGCCGGAACTGAGTCCGTAGTTCCTAGTTCCTCGTTCCTAGTTCCTAGTTCCTAGTTCCTCGTTCCGAGTTCCTCGTTCCTAGTTCGCCCCCGGCCTACGGCACCGACTACCCGTGTTCTGAGCCGTCACCCTGGATGAGGATGGGAGTGTCGACGAACGCCGCCTTGTCATAGTCGCGGTCCTCGTTGTGCTGCGTGCCCAACTCTGCATCCGCCGGAAGCAGTGCCCGCAGTTGCGCAACAACCTCTTCGCGCTTGCCGGCTAACTCCACCAGGCGATCGGCATCATCATCGGCCCGAGCAGCATCCATGGCGACGTCAAGCTCGTACAGCTTGACGCGTAGCCCGGCCTCAGACGGCGAGATATCCACGACCCAAGCCTAAGTCACGCCAGCCTCAGGCTGGCTGGTGGCCGGTGGACGAGCGACGAGAG
>SHLN01000005.1 GCA_004283105.1 Acidimicrobiia bacterium | reverse complement strand
CTCCCGGAGTGCCCTCACCCGGTTCGCCTTCTCCTCCCCCGCCTCCGCCCCGCACCGCCGCAGCGGGGACAACGGTCACGCCGTTTTGCACGATCGGCTCTCCAAAGACCCGTCGCACCGTCAGGGTGTCGCGTGCTTCACCAAGTATCTCGTCAACCCTGGACATCCAGTACCCCTTTCATGGATTCGATTGGTACCCCCAGCGTGGCGCGATTCGTATCGGCAAACCAGAGCCATTCGCCCCGATCCACCGAATGTGTCGCGGCCCGCCGGCTACACCTTGCGGAGTGGAGCCCAGGCCAACAACAAGGTTTTCTGGCCCTCACCGTCGAACTCGACGACCGCTTCCGCCTTGTCCCCCGACCCGGCCACCGTCACGACCGTCCCGCGGCCCCAGTGATCGTGGACCACCAGCTCACCTGGATGCACCTCCGAGAGCGCATCGGGCTTGACCACGATCGACTCGCGGCGGTCCCGCTTCACCCTCGACTCCTCCTCGATGAGGCCATCCGGAACCTCGCGCAGAAACCGGCTCGGGCCGTTGAAATTGGGAGCTCCCCACAGGGCTCGCTGGATGGCATTGATGAGAAACAGGCGCTGCTCGGCACGGGTGATCCCGACATAGAACAGGCGGCGTTCCTCCTCCATTTCGGCCGGCTCTCCGAGCGACCGCATGTGCGGAAATACCCCATCCTCGAGTCCAACCATGAAGATGACGGGGAATTCGAGCCCCTTGGCGTTGTGGAGCGTCATGAGAGTGACCGACCCGGCATGGTCGCCGTCGTCGAGCTCATCGACTTCGTTCACGAGGCTCACGGTCTCCAGAAACAACTGCAGCCGGTCCATGCCCGACATCTCGACCCACGGGACTCCATCGGCGTTCTCGCGGCCCGGCCCGCTCTCTTCGAACTCCTCGGCGATGGTGAGCATCTCCTTCAGGTTCTCGACTCGCCCGAGCGCCTCCACCGTCCGCTCCGCCTCGAACGCCTGCACGAGCCCGCTGTCGTCGAGCATGGCGGCCACGGCCGCCCGCGGCCCGTCCTCGGCCTTCGCCCGAAGGAAGTCGAGCAGACCTAGGAACTCGGTCACGGACCGGGCGGCCCTGGCCGAGACCCCGGGGATGTCGTTGATCTTGAGAAGAGCGTCGTAGAACGTGATGCCCTCGGCTTGTGAGAACCGATCGATGTGCCCGACCGAGGTGTCGCCGATCCCGCGCTTGGGAGAGTTGAGGACCCGCTTGACCGCCACCTGATCGTCGGGGTTGACGAGCACCTGGAGGTACCCGAAGCCGTCCTTGATCTCTCGCCGCTCATAGAACTTGGTGCCACCCACCACCTGATAGGGGATGCCGTAGCGGACGAACACCTCCTCCAGCACGCGGCTCTGAGCATTGGTCCGGTAGAACACGGCCATATCGCGAGCTGCGAAGCCATCGCTTTCCAACTCGCCGATCTTCTCCGAGACGTAGGCCGCCTCATCGCGCTCGTCCTGGGCCTCATAGCGGCGGATCTTCTCGCCATCGCCTGCGTCGGTCCAGAGCCGCTTCTCCTGACGAGCCGGATTGTTGGCGATGACCGAGTTGGCGGCGTCGAGGATGTTCTGCGTCGATCGATAGTTCTGCTCGAGCAGGACGATGCGGGCATCGGGATAGTCCCGCTCGAACTCGATGATGTTGCGGATGTTCGCCCCCCGGAAGGCATAGATGCTCTGGTCCGAATCGCCCACCACGCACAGGTTGCCGTGCTTTGCGGCCAGCATCTTCACCAGCATGTACTGGGCGTGATTGGTGTCCTGGTACTCGTCGATGAGGATGTAGCGGAACCGGTCCTGGTAGTAGGAGAGCACATCCGGAAAGGCCCCGAGCAGCTCGACGGTGACCTTGAGGAGGTCGTCGAAGTCCATCGCCGAGGCCTCAACCAGTCGCTGTTGGTAGAGGCGGTACACCTCGGACACCTGCTCATGGAAGTAGCCGCTCCCCTGCGAGGCGAACGTCTCGTGGTCGATGAGCTCGTTCTTGGCGTTGCTGATGGCCGCCCTGATGTTGCGAGGGGGAAATCGCTTGGTATCGAGGTCGAGGTCGCGCAAGCAATAAGTCACAAGCCGCAGCGAGTCGGCTCCGTCGTAGATGGAAAACGACGACTTGTAGCCGAACCTCGTTGCTTCGCGCCGGAGGATCCGGACACAGGCAGAGTGGAACGTAGACACCCACATCGAGTGGATGACCGACCCGACCAGATCCCCGACCCGCTCCTTCATCTCGGAAGCGGCTTTGTTGGTAAACGTGATCGCCAGGATCTGATACGGCGACACCTCCAGGTCCTGGACGAGGTGGGCAATCCGATAGGTCAGGACCCTCGTCTTCCCCGATCCGGCCCCGGCCACCACAAGGACCGGCCCGTCCGTAGCCGCAACCGCCTCGCGCTGAGCCGGATTGAGGTCGGCAAACAGAGTGGACTCAGAAGACATGGGGGCGAGTATACGAGAGTTCCCGGACAGGAATTCCATGGGTGTAGTTCTTCGAACTAGTCAACAGTCACCGGTCAACAGTCGACGGCTCAGAATCCTCACGATCGATCCGGATCATGTGGGGACGCCCGGCGAACAAGGTGTGGACGGTGGCGGTTTGAGGCCGTTGACCGTTGACTGTCGACCGTTGACGGCGGCTCAGCCGCCCGGCCTACTCGAAGAGTGAGCTCAGTGAACTCCGCGCCTCTTGCTCGAGGAGCTTCTGATAGTGGCGGGCGGAGTCGACGATGCTCGCCACGTGGGGCTCGATGGTGCGCAGCGTGCGATCAGTCGTGTCGCTGAAGGCCTCGTCCCGCTGGGAACCGAGCACCAGGACGCCGACTACCTCGCCACGCGACCACAGCGGGGCCACGGCAAAGGACGGCCAGCCCTTGTCCTCGATCCCTGTTGAAGAATCGACCATCTCCTCGGAGGCCGCACCATTCACCAGGGCGACATGGAGATCGTCGACCGTTACGTCGGCGGTGGTGAACTGGCGGCATCGGAGAGCGCTCAAGGAGCGGAACTCGTCGTAGTCGCCGACCGACAGGGTCTTCTCGAACCGGGCGAGCAAGCGCCGCTCATTCGGCAGAACGACTGCGGCCGCCTCGAAGTCGAGAATGCGCCGGATGATATTGAGGGCTTCGCTGACGGTGGATTCGAGATCCATCGCCCGAACCCCCACCCCCACGATGTCGTTCACGATGGTGGCTTCGAACAGCTTGCGGTCGAGCACCTCGCATACGCGGCTGAGCACATCGCTCTCGTCGAGGGACTGGGGCAGCGGCTCGACCCGGCCCATGTCCGACAGGGCACGGCTGGCGAGCGCCGACTGGATGGCGTCGAGGAGCTCGTCACCCATCGACTCTTTCGTCAAGTACCCATCGGCCCCGGAGCGGTTGCCCCAGTACCGATCCTCGGCGGAGTCACGGCCGGTGAGGATGAGGACGGGAATGTGACGTGCTGCCGGGTCTTCCTTGAGCAAGCGGCACACCACATACCCATGGAGCTTGGGCATCTGAATGTCGAGAAGTACGAGGTCGGGATTCTCCTGATAGAAGCGCTGCACGGCTTCCAGACCGTCCATGGCGGCCACCACTTCGTAGCCGCTCTGTTCGAGCAGCTTGCGGAGCGCGGTCACGAGAACCGGGCTGTCGTCTGCGATCAGTACTTTCATCGTGCGTTTGCCTCTCGTCCCTTATCGGCAGCTTCCAGCAGAGAATGAAGGGTTGATACGAGCGCGCCTTCCCGGAAGTCTGACTTGTCGAAATAGGCGTCTACGCCCGCCGCGCGTGCCCGATCTTGATCGGAGCGGCCTGCCACTGCCGACATCATCACGATGGGGAGGGTGGCCGACCGAGCCCGAACACCCTCCACCAGCGCAATACCGTCTGACCCCGGCATTGAGTAGTCGACCACGATTCCATCCACTCCCCCGGCCGCCACGATCTCGAGCGCCTCCTCGGCAGACCCGGCCACGGCGGTATCGAACCCACCGGCCGCGAGGGCCCCGGCCACGATCTGACGCACGCCGGGCGAGTCATCGACCACGAGAACGCGCGGCAACTGGTCTGGCACCAATCCGGCCCGCGACTGGCGGTTGGCTTCGCCGAGTGCATTGGCGTCGAGCATGAGCGCAAGTTCGCCTCCACCGAGGAGGGCGGCGCCGGTGATGAGGTGGGTCCCGGACACGAGTGGACCGAGACTCTTTGTCGCCACCTCGCGCACGCCCATCACGGAGGTCACGGCGAGAGCGGCGGGACCGGCCTGGGTAGCGACCACGACCACGTCGCGGTGTGGCTCACTGTCGGATAGGCCGGCAGCAGCTGCGAAGGATCCGATCGGGAGCATTCCGTCGCCCCACGAGATTTCCTGGCTCCCGGCCACGGTGAAGCGGTCGGCGTCGAGGATGGAGAAGCGATCGAGGACTGCCGGTTCGGCCAGACCCCATCGGCGGCCGGCTGCTTCGACGATGAGCGCCCGTTGCAGGCTCTGAAAGGCCGGGACGGTGATGGTGACGGTCGTGCCAACGCCGCTCTCGGTTTCGAGCCGGACCGATCCCCGCATGTCGCGGATCAAGCGAGCAACGTTTCCGAATCCCTGGCCATTTCCACTCAATTCGCTGTGGGTGGGCGACGTGCTGATCCCGGTCTCGAAGAGGAGGACACGGAGCTGTTCCTCGGAGATTTCTCCATCGGCCGGCAGGAGTCCGTTGAGGACCGCCGTTTGACGGAGGGCCGCCCAGTCGAGACCCATGCCGTCGTCGCCGATAGACAAGCTGAGACGACCATCGTCGATGCCGGCTCGAATAGATATCGTCCCGACCGCCGGCTTGCCGGCTGCGATGCGGTCTTCCGGGTTCTCTATCCCGTGCTCAATCGAGTTGACGATCAGACTTCGAAACGCATCGGCCAGGTTCTCGAGAATCTGCAGATCGACCTCGATGTCGTCGTCGACGATCTCGAGCCGGACCTCACGTCCCGTCTTCTTGGCAAGGAACCGGACGAGGCCGGGGACGGTGCTGGTCACCGTGGAAAGCGGTACGGCCACCAGTGTGACCGCTTGCTGCTGAATCTCGGACACCGCGGAATGTATGTCATGGATGGCGGTCTCCCAGCGGGTTGCCAACGAGGCAACTTCCCGCGGACTCGAGGTAGCGGCCAGCCGGAGTGCCTCCACCGTCCCGGACAGTGCCTCCGCGTCGAGCCGCAACTCTGCGACCCGGTTGATGAGGCGATAGAGCTTGGCAGTGTCCACCCCGGTCGTTTCGCCTGAAGAGAACGTTTCCGTGGAAGAGAGCAGGCCGCCGAGATTTCCGACGTTCGGGTCGGGAGGGGGAGTATCGCCCTTGGCCCCGTCGATGACGATCAGACCAGGACCGCCTCGTTCGGGGACCTCGGGAGTGACGGGAGGCGCCTCTGCGTCGATCGGCGCTTCTTCCAGGACGATCGGCTCCGGTACGGCGGTGAGGGACTGGCCGGGTGGAGGGGGGTCCTCACCCCGGATGAGGGCTCCGAGTGCTTCTGACAACTCAGCGGTTCCCTGCGCGGGGTCGGCATCGACCGCGCCCAGAAGTCGTTCGCTGACCGCAAGGAACTGGCGGCCCAGTTGGGCGCTGGCGTCAACGGTGTGGTCCTGGACTGCCTTCCAATCGGATTCGAGCCGGCCGCCGGCGTTGCCGATGGCCTCGAACCCCATGACTTTGGCGGTCCCCTTGATCGTGTGGGCCTCGCGAGCGCACAGCTCGGTCATTTCGGCGGTGAGGGTGCCGTCGATCATCGCCCGGGCCCCGTCAATCAGGCGCGGGGCGCGCTCTTCCATTTCGGTCCGGAAGATTGCCTGCAACTCGTCGTCTTGATTCCAGTCCACGGATTCCTTGCCAGTTCTCGAGGGACTAGCAAGCGGTATCGACCAAGAAAACGGCCAGCTTGAGGCAATCGAAACACAGCACGGAGCGTTGCTGGTGGATCGCTGCCCGCTGCCCGCTGCCCGCTTCAGATCGGACGGGGGACGGCTGGCGGGAACGGGAACGGCAAGAACTCCCCTACCCCTCGCCTACGGCGAGCGGTACCTTCCCCCCGGGCAAGCCGGGGGGACTGACACGGAGGCGGCCCGACCCGCCATGTAGAACGGCGAAGCCGTTCTCCCAAGCAACTCAGCGAAGCTGAGTTGCCGCCTACTCCCACTCGATGGTGGCGGGGGGTTTCGAGGAGATGTCGTAGGTGACCCGGTTGATTCCGTCGACTTCGTTGATGACGCGCGACGAGATCCGCTCGAGGACCTCGTAGGGAAGGCGGGCCCAGTCGGCCGTCATGGCATCGTCGGATGTGACGGCCCGCAGAATCAGCGGGTGCGCATAGGTGCGCTCGTCGCCCTGTACCCCAACCGTGCGAATGCCGGCCAGCACCCCGAACGACTGCCAGAGGTCCTTGTAGAGTCCGGCCCGCCGAATCTCCTCGCTGATGATGTGATCGGCCGCCCGGAGAATATTGAGACGCTCCTCGGTGACTTCTCCGATGATGCGAATGGCCAGGCCCGGGCCCGGGAAGGGCTGGCGCCACACGATCTCATCGGGGAGTCCGAGCTCCTCGCCGACCGCCCGGACCTCATCCTTGAAGAGATCGCGGAGCGGTTCGACGAGCTCGAACTGCATGTCCTCCGGCAATCCGCCGACGTTGTGGTGGCTCTTGATCTTGGCAGCGTCCTTGGTACCGGATTCGATGATGTCCGGATAGAGCGTTCCCTGCACGAGCAGATCGACATCCTCCAGATCGGCGGCGACCTCCTCGAACACCCTGATGAAGGTCTCGCCGATGATCATCCGCTTGCGTTCCGGGTCCGTTACTCCCTCCAGGGCAGCGACGAACCGCTCGGCTGCGTCGACATGAATGAGGTTCATGTGAAACGCCGAATCGAAGGTTTCGACGACCTGCTCTGCCTCTCCGGCCCGCAGCAAACCATGATCAATGAACACGCAGGTGAGCTGATCGCCCACTGCCTTGTGGACGAGTGCGGCAGCCACCGCAGAGTCCACTCCGCCCGACAGTCCGCAGATGACCTTGCGGTCCCCCACCTGGGCGCGGATGTGGTCGACGGACCGCTCGATGATCGACACGTGCGTCCAGGTCGGACGGGCACCGGCTGCCTCGTAGAGGAATTGCTTGAGGATCTCCTGGCCGCGTGGCGTGTGGGCCACCTCGGGGTGGAACTGAACCCCGTAGAAGCTGCGGGTGGCATCCTCCATCGCCGCGACCGGCGAACCGGGCGTGCTGGCTGTGACCGTGAAGCCGGGGGGCGCCTTGACGACCGCATCTCCGTGGCTCATCCAGACCGGCTGAATCTCCGGCAACTCGGCGAACAGCAAGGACGCCTCGTCGGTCGTTTCGAGGTCGGCCTTGCCATACTCACCGGCCTCGCGCCGATCGACGACACCGCCCAGACCGTGGGCCAGGAGCTGGTGTCCGTAGCAAATCCCGAACACCGGCACCCCGAGCTCGAAGACACCGGGGTCGATGTCGTAGGCGTTCTCTGAGTACACCGAGGCCGGGCCACCGGAGAGAATGATGGCGGTCGGATTCTTGGCTGCCGCTTCCTCAGCCGTGGCGTCGCGCGGGATGATCTCAGAGAACACGTGGGCCTCGCGAACCCGGCGGGCTATCAGCTGGGCGTACTGGGCTCCGAAGTCGACCACGAGGACCCGGTCGAAGCCCTCTTCGTGAATGGGCTGCATCAGGCCATTCCCACTCGCTGGGCCTTCTGCAGGGCCTTGCCCTCAGTCTGGAGGGCCGGGGCGATCATGACCTCGGCCTTCTGGAAGTCCTTGATTGCCTCGTAACCGGTGGTGGCCATGGATACCCGCAGGCCACCGAACAGGTTGCGTCTCCCGTCGTTCTCGTAAGCGGGGCCGACGAGGATCTCCTCGAGGCTGCCGAGGCTGCCGACTTCGACCCTGGCGCCGCGCGGGAGGGTGGGATGGAACGTTGCCATGCCCCAGTGCACGCCCCGGCCGGGCGATTCCTGGGCCGACGCGAGCGGCGAACCGATCATGACTGCGTCCGCCCCGCAGGCGATGGCCTTGGCGATGTCGCCGCCCCGGCGCATCCCGCCGTCTGCGATGACGTGTACGTAGCGGCCACTTTCGTCGAGGTAGGCCATGCGGGCTCCGGCGGCGTCGGCAATAGCGGTGGCCTGCGGTACTCCGATGCCGAGAACGCCGCGGGTTGTGCAAGCCGCCCCTGGTCCCACGCCGACCAGCACGCCGACGGCGCCGGTTCGCATGAGGTGCAACGTGGTGGAGTAGGAGGCAACGCCGCCGACGATGACCGGCAGCTCGAATCCACGGATGAACTCCTTCAGGTTGAGGGGCTCAGAGCGACTCGACACATGTTCGGCCGAAACGACCGTGCCCTGGATAACGAGGAGGTGGAGGCCGGCTTCGACGGTGAGCCCGGCGTACTGCTCGACCCGCTGCGGAGTGAGGCTGGCGGCGGTGACGATGCCGGCACTGCGCAAGTCGGCGATCCTCTGGCCGATGAGCTCGGGCTTGAGCGGCTCCTGATAGATCTCCTGCATGCGCCGGGTGGCCTTCTCGGCCGGGAGGGAGGCGATCTCCTCGAGTTGGGGGGTCGGATCCTCATACCTCGTCCAGAGGCCTTCCAGATTGAGCACCGCCAGGCCGCCCAGGCGACCGATCTCGACGGCCGTGTCGGGGCTGACTCCGGAATCCATCGCCGAGGCCATGAGCGGCAAGTCGAACTTGTAGGCGTCGATCTCCCAGCTCAAATCGACGTCTTCGGGGTCGCGCGTGCGCCGGGACGGAACGATTGCGATGTCGTCAAAGCCATACGCCTGACGACCGGACTTGCCAATGCCTATTTCGATCTCTGCCATGGGCGCGACTGTAGTACCCACCAGCAGCGCGGAATTCGTTCCAGAGCGGGGTCGCGAAAGAAGTCGCTACCCGCTCCCGGCTACCCGCTGCCCGCTTCAGAACCAAAAGCAATGCCCCGCAAGACCTTGACACGCCAGCAGACCAGATCACGCCAGTCACCCTCTTGCGGGTAGCGGCAGCGGGCAGCGGGCAGCGGGTCGCGGGCAGCGGCCTCGCTAGTGCCCCGTCAACCCAACCTTCTGCCTGACGCCGACCTGGTACTTCTCCGCGCTTGTGCGGGCGTCGAGGGCACCCTTGTTCATGAGACGAGACACGTCCTCGTCTTCGAGGGTGTTGTAGGCAGACCGGATGGGTGCCAGGCCGTCGACAACGGCCTCGGCCACCAGTTGCTTGAACTCGCCGTACTGCTTGTCGTGGTGCTCAGCCACGAGCGTCTCAACGGCGGTGTCCTGGAACAACGACAGGATCTCGAGCAGGTTCGTGATGCCGGGCTTCTTCTCCCAGTCGTATTCGATGCCGGTGCCTGAATCCGTGACGGCCCGTCCGATCTTCTTGCGAACCACATCTGGCTCATCGAGCAGAAGGATCCGGCTCCCCTGGTTCGGGTCGGATTTCGACATCTTCGAGGTCGGATCCTGGAGCGACATGATGCGGGCGCCGTGCTCGGGGATGATGCCCTCGGGAACCGGGAACTCATCTCCGTACCGCCGATTGAATCGTTCGGCCAGGTCACGGGCCAGCTCCAGATGCTGGGTCTGATCCTCGCCCACCGGGACCTTGTGCGCATGGTGAATGAGGATGTCGGCCGCCATCAGAACGGGATAGGCATAGAGCCCAAGATTGGCTCCGACCCGATCCGACTTGTCCTTGAACTGGGTCATCCGATTGAGCGACCCGAGCTGGGTGAGCGTCCCGAGGATCCAGGACAGCTCGGTGTGCTGCGGTACCTGGCTCTGGTAGTAGAACAGCGAGGTGGTCGGGTCTACCCCGGCCGCAATCACCATCTTCGCCGCCTCCAGGCGGTCCTTCTCGAATGCAGCAGGATCCTGCGGGATGGTGAGGGCATGCAGGTCGACTACGCAGTAGATGGTCTCGTACTCATCCTGTAACCGCACCCAGTTGCGCAACGCACCGAGATAGTTCCCGATGTGGATGTCACCCGTCGGCTGGATACCAGAGAAGACGATTTGTTTGGTCATGAGGCTGGGAAGAGTAGTAGCTCCGGGCAGGCAGGGAGCAATAGGCAGTGGGCAATAGGCAGTAGGCGAAACGCTCCATATTGCTGGCCTACTGCTTACTGCTTACTGCTTACTGCCTCGTGTTGACTTCCTCCCTCGTTCCCACCAAACTGGCGGCCACGTGAACACAGCCCAGATCCTCATTACTTAGCGCATACGTCGCCGACGTATGCGCCCCTGCCCTTCGGACCTTCCGGAGGGTTTCTTGTTGAAAGGAGGAGGGATGGTCGAGGTATATGACACCACCCTGCGCGACGGGACTCAGCGGGAGGGCATCAGCCTGACGGTTGAGGAGAAGCTGCGCGTCGCCACCCTGCTCGACGAGCTCGGCGTTCATTACATCGAAGGAGGTTGGCCGGGAGCTCTACCGAAGGACACCGAGTTCTTTGCCCGGGCCGAGAAGGAACTCGACCTGGAAACCGCCACCCTCGTCGCGTTCGGCTCAACCCGGAGGGCCGATACCGAGGCGGCATCCGATCCGCAGCTGCAAGCGCTGCTCGACGCCAACACCGATGTCATCTGCATCGTCGGCAAGTCGTGGGACTACCACGTGACCGAAGCCCTCCGGACCAGCCTTGAAGAGGGGATCGCCATGGTCACCGACACCGTGACATTCCTTCGTTCGGAGGGGAAGCGAGTGTTTCTGGACGCCGAGCACTTCTTCGACGGCTTCGCTCACAATCCCGAGTACGCCCTCTCCGTCGTGCGCGCCGCCACCGAAGCCGGAGCGGAACGAGTCATTCTCTGCGACACCAATGGCGGCGGCCTGCCGGGGTCGATCGCCGCAGCCGTCTCAGCCACCCGGTCGGCTGTTCCCGACGCGACCCTCGGCATTCACACCCACAACGATTCGGGCTGCGCGGTCGCCAATACACTCGCCGCCGTTGAGGCCGGAGCCATCCAGGTACAGGGCTGCGTCAATGGCTACGGGGAGCGGACCGGCAATGCCGACCTGTGCACGGTGCTGCCGGACCTGGTCCTCAAACAGGGAGTGGAGGCAATCCCCAAGGAACGCCTCACCCGACTCACGACTATCTCGCACCTCATCGCCGATCTCGTCAACATCTCGGTGGATCCGCATCACCCGTATGTGGGGACGTCGGCGTTTGCTCACAAGGCCGGGCTCCATACCTCGGCGCTGGCCCGACGGTCAGATGCGTATGAGCACATCAGCCCCGCCGAGGTCGGCAACACCACTCGCATGGTCGTGTCGGAGATGGCAGGTCGCTCTACCGTCCTCGGCAAGGCCCGTGAGCACGGGCTCGACCTCGACGACGCCACCGCCGCAACCGTTCTCACCACGGTAAAAGACCTGGAGGCACGCGGCTACCAGATCGAAGCTGCCGACGGTACGTTCGAGTTGCTGGTCCGGAACGCCACCGGCTGGACCCAGCCGTTCTTCGAACTCGAGTCGTTCCGGGTGTTCACCGAGCGCCGGGTCGGCGGGGACGTCATCGCCGAGGCAACCATCAAGGTGCACGTGCGAGGAGAGCGGGTCGTGGCGACCGCCGAAGGCGACGGCCCGGTCAACGCGCTCGACCGTGCCCTCCGCCAGGCGCTGGCCGGCGCCTACCCGAACGTCGAGCACCTGCGGCTCACCGACTACCGCGTGCGAGTGCTCGATCCGGCCGCCGGCACGGCCGCCGTCACTCGCGTGCTCCTGGAGATGAGCGATGGACGTCAGGCGTGGGGCACGATCGGCGTGCACGAGAACATCATCGAAGCGTCGTGGGAGGCGGTCGCCGACGGCGTCGTGGTCGGCCTGCTGCGCTTGACCTGACATGTTCCTCGGCACCGCCGCCAACGTCATCACCGTCATCATCGGCACCACGGTTGGCGCCGTCGCCGCGAGCCGATTTCCCGAACGCATCCGGACCACCGTCATGGCCGGCCTCGGATTGCTCACCCTCACCATCGCGGTGCGCGATTCCCTCGTAGCCGAAGAGCTCATCCCGATCCTGGCGGCCATTCTGGCCGGTGGTGTCATCGGGGAACTGCTGCGGATCGAGCAGGGCCTGGAGTGGCTCGGTGACCGGCTGCGCGACCGATTCGCCGGCCAGCATGCCGCCCCCACCATCGATCCCGAGCTTCCCGAAGCCGCCGTCGGGGACCTCCCCGACGATCGACGCAGCCGGTTCGGAGAGGGCTTTGTGGTGGCCTCGCTCGTCTTTTGCGTCGGCCCCCTCACGGTGCTGGGGTCCATCAACGACGGGCTGGGCGATCCGGAACTGCTGTACATCAAGGCCGGTTTGGACGGGTTTGCCTCGGCTGCGTTTGCCGCCGTCTACGGCTGGGGAGTGATGCTGTCGGCGGTCACCGTGCTGGTGGTGCAGGGCAGCATTGCCGGGCTGTCGGCGGTGCTCGGCGATTTCCTCTCCGGCACATCGCTGGATGCACTCACCACCGCCGGAGGCATCCTGCTGATCGGGGTGGCGCTCCGCTTGCTCGACCTGAAACGCATCCGGGTAGCCAACCTGCTTCCGGCGCTCATACTGGCGCCGTTGTTCACCGCCCTCTGACGACTCCGAGCAAGGACCGCATGATGGCGGCGGAGGCGCCCCACAGCACCTCGCCCTCCACCTCGATGAACCAGAGCTCGTGACCGGACCAGTTCTCGGTGCGCCACCGCTCCTCATTGAGAAAATGGTGGAGCGGCGGGACCATGGTGGAGGCGACCTCTGCCGGATCGGGAACGAGGCGGGGAACTCCGGCAAGGCGTCCGACCACCGGTGCGACTACGACGTCAAACCGGTTGGTCGACACGGGTTCGAGGAAGCCGAGCGGGGTGACTTGATGGGCCTGAATCCCCACCTCCTCGTCCGCTTCACGGAGTGCAGCCGCCAGTACCGACGTGTCGACCGGATCGATCTTTCCGCCCGGAAACGCCAGCTGGCCCGGATGGGATGGCATGTGATCCGGACGCTTGGTGATCACGACTCGAACGATCCCATCATCGTCCTCAAACAGTGGAACCAGCACAGCCGCGGTCGGATCATGCGGCCCAACGTGGTCGGAGGGCAAGTCGGTGAGCGTGTCCCAAAGCGAAGCCATAGCGACGAAGCCTACGGCTTCTTCGGCCGCCGGCCACCGGCCACCGGCCAATCAGGCCCGGTGGCGAGAGGCACCTCGAGGGTTCCCCGGATCGACGACAAGGGTGTTGCTTCTTGCCGGGGGCCAAGGACAGCGAGCAGCCCGAGAGACTCGGGAACCATCTGGCTTGGACCGTTGACCGTTGACCGTTGACCGTTGACGATGGAATATGCTTCATCGATGCCCAGACCTCAGTCAGGGGGGAGCCCCGGAATGCTCACGGGGGGTCCCCGCTTCAGTCCCCGCCTCGAGCTGCGGCCGTTTCGCCGTCGTGACCTCGACTCCCTCGTAGACGCGGCCGCCGACTCTCTGCCCGATCTCACGAAGTGGCTGCCGTGGGCCCATGCCGGATACGGTCGGCGCGATGCCCTCGTCTTCCTGCGCGACTCGGTTTCGGCGTGGGGCGAGGGCCGGGCATTCGACTTCACCATCCGGTACCTCGACAATCCAGGATTCCACGTCGGCAATGTCTCCGTCTGGTACATCTCCCGACAGTCCCGGGTCGGGGAGGTCGGCTACTGGATTCGCTCGAGCGAGACCCGCAAGAACGTGGCCACCGAGGCAACGGCCCGGATCCTCGAGGTGGCATTCCACGAGCTGGGTCTCCATCGCGTGGTGCTGCGCATCGCGGCCGGCAATCGGGGAAGCGAGCGGGTGGCCGAGAAGCTTGGATTCACCCGGGAAGGCCTCCTCAGGGAGGAACTGCAGATAAACGATGAGTGGATCGATCATTCGATCTGGGGGCTGCTCGAAAACGAGTTCTTCGCCCGGCAGCCGGAATATGTCGAGGCTGGCTGGCTCACGGCCTGAGGAGTTGGCTCTCCGCCGCGGGACCGACCGGAGGCCTCAAGGCGCTCACACCCGCTACCGACAGTCAATAGACATCGGCATTGTCGATACGATGATCCGGCGCGTCCAATGAGTACTCAAGCCCCATCCCCACCTCCGGTCTACATCCCGCCACGTTCCCGGCGGTCGTTTTCCGGACGCCGACTGGACCACAACTTCCTCCTCCTCACCCGGGTGATGGCGGTGGTCCTGGTCGGTTATCTGCTCTTCGACCGGACGTTCGCCTGGATTCACGTCCCGGGAACGCCCATCTTCGTAGGAGAGATCGCCCTTGTGTTCGGGCTGTGGGTGATCATCCAGACCCCCCATCTCGGCCGATTCATCCGGATCAGCCGGCCGATCCAGCTTCTCATGCTGTACATGGCGTGGGGCTTCGCACTTGCCTTCGAGGGCTACAGCAACTGGGGCATCAATGCGATCCGGGACAGCGCCCTTTGGTACTACGGGGTGTTTGCGCTCATCTCGGGGGTGCTGCTGCTCTATCGGCCCGAGCTATGGGACGAGGCCGTCGATCGTCTCACCCGCTTCATCCCCGTCTTCTTCATCATCTTGATCATGCGCCTAGCGCTAGCGCAGGCGTCGATCGGTCCACGGATCCCCGACTCGAGAACCCGGGTGACGGCCCACAAGACGGCAAACATCGCCGTGAATGTGGCCATTGCCCTGGCATTCCTGCTCCTCGTCATCGGACCGTCGGCATCGAAGGAGCTGCGCCGCCGGGCAACCGGCTTCACCCTGCTCGGTCTGCTCCTCGTCCTGGGGGCGGGGACCCAGAGTCGGGGCGGCTTCCTCGCGGCCTTCCTGATCCTCACGATCGTCTTCGTAGTGGCCCGTCACTCCCGCGGCGTCATGGTGGGGGTCATGGTGCTCGCGGTCATGCTCGGGATCCTCGCCGCCGCCCTCGACGTCAAGTTTCAGCTCGATCGGCGAGAACTGTCGGTCGAGCAGGTAGTTGAGAACATCCAGTCGGTCACCGATGAGGCGACCTCGGGCACCCGCTTCGACAACACGACCCAATGGCGACTCAACCTGTGGGGGCTCGTCATTGACGATGTGTTCAGAACCGAACGGATCCTGACCGGGTTTGGATTCGGCGAGAACGTGGCCCTCCGCTACGACTCGGTCGATCTGAGCAACTCGATTCCGCTCCGGAATCCTCACAACTCCCACCTCTCGGTTCTGGCCCGGATGGGGGTAGTCGGAAGCGCTCTCTGGGTGGCCATGTTCGCAAGCTGGTACATCAGCTTGATTCGAGCCCGCCGCCAGTTCCGTGAGCTCGGTGAAGACCGCCGGGCCAGCCTGGCGTTCTGGCTCATGTTGTCCATGGGTGCCATCCTCGCGAATGCCTTCTTCGATCCCACGCTGGAAGGCCCCCAGGTCGGCGTCCTCGTCTGGACCCTGTTCGGGGCCGGAGCCGTCCTCGGCATCGGGGCCCGATCTGTCGGCAGCCGCCGGCGACGCAGCCGTCGCGGCAGGGGTGAAGGTGACTTCGACTGGCTCCTGCTGCAAGAAGGACGCCCCATCAGCCCGGCCCATCCCTCTCTCGATCTAGACGAGGATCTGCAGCAGGTGGTGAAGGGCTTCGATGAGCTTCTGGCGGACGATTCGGAAGAGTAGAACCCGGGGGCCCTTCCAACGACGCGAACTCGCTGAGTCGGTCGCTACCCGCTACCCGCTACCGGCTGCCCGCTCAGAGGGGGCGTGGCGCCTTCCGGCGGGAAGCGGGCAGCGGGAGGCGGGTAGCGAGAAAGCACACAAGAAAAGAGGCGCCTTGCGGCGCCCCAGTCCCGGTTTTAGAAGCAGCTCCGCTGCTTACATCATTCCGTGCATGTCGCCGCCGCCCGGCATGGCGGGAGGCGCGTCTTCCTCCTCCTCGGCCACGATGGCCTCGGTGGTGATGAGGAGTCCGGCGATCGATGCCGCATTCTGCAGCGTCGAACGGGTCACCTTGGCGGGGTCAATGACCCCGGCCTTCATGAGGTCCTCATACACGCCGGTCTGGGCGTTGAAGCCCTCCTTGCCATTCTGAGCCTTCACGTGCTCGACGATCACGCCGCCTTCGTAGCCGGCATTGACCGAGATCTGCCGCAACGGGCTTTCGAGCGACTTGAGAACGATCTGACGACCGGCCTTCTCATCGTCGGTTCCGCCGCGGAGCTTCTCGATCGCAGCGCCGGAACGGAGCAGCGAAACGCCGCCACCGGGGAGGATTCCCTCCTCGACGGCCGCCCTGGTCGCCTGGATGGCGTCCTCGATGCGGTGCTTGCGCTCCTTGAGCTCGACCTCGGTGGCCGCGCCGACCTTGATGATGGCAACGCCACCGGCCAGCTTGGCAAGACGCTCGGCGAGCTTCTCACGATCCCAGTCCGAGTCGCTGTTCTCGATCTCACGGCGGATCTGCGCCACGCGTGCCTCGACGTCGGCCTTCTTGCCGTCGCCTTCCACGATCGTGGTGTTGTCCTTGCTGATGACCACCTTGCGGGCGGTACCGAGCAGCTCGAGGGATGCGTTCTCGAGCTTGAGACCAACTTCCTCGCTGATCACCGTCGAACCCGTCAGAATCGCGATGTCCTGGAGCATCGCCTTGCGGCGTTCGCCGAATCCGGGAGCCTTGACGGCTGCCGAGGCGAACGTGCCACGGATCTTGTTCACGACCAGTGTGGCGAGGGCCTCGCCCTCGAGATCCTCAGCAATGATCAAGAGTGGCTTGCCCGACTGCATGACCTTCTCGAGCACCGGGAGCAGATCCTGCACAGCAGTGATCTTCTGGTTGGCGATGAGGATGTACGGGTCCTCGAGCACCGCTTCCTGGCGATCGGCGTCGGTGATGAAGTACGGAGAGATGTAGCCCTTGTCGAACTGCATGCCCTCGGTGAATTCCAGCTCCACCCCGAAGGTCTGGCTGTCCTCGACGGTGATGACACCCTCGTTGCCGACCTTGGCGAGCGCCTCGGCAATGCGGTCACCCACCGCCTCGTCTGCCGCCGAGTTGGAGGCGACGTAGGCGATCTTGTCCTTGTCGGTGGCACCGACCGGCTCGGCCTCGTCCATGAGGAAGCCGACCGAAGCCTCGACGGCCTGCTCGATGCCGCGCTTGAGCTCCATCGGGTTGGCGCCGGCGGCCACATAGCGGAGGCCTTCGCGGACCATCGCCTGGGCGAGCACCGTTGCCGTCGTGGTTCCGTCACCGGCGACGTCGTTCGTCTTGTTGGCGACTTCCTTGGCGAGCTGGGCACCCATGTTCTGCCACGGGTCCTCCAACTCGATTTCCTTGGCGATGGTTACACCGTCATTGGTGATGGTGGGTGCGCCCCACTTCTTCTCGATGAGCACGTTCCGACCCTTGGGCCCAAGCGTGACCTTGACGGTATCCGCCAACTGGTCGACACCGGACTGCAGCGAATGCCGCGCGTCCTCGTCGAATTGAATTGTCTTGGCTGCCATGTTTCTCTTCTCCTAGCCGATGACCGCGAGCACATCGCGGGCGGACAGGATCAAAAAGTCCTGGCCTTCGAATTTGATCTCGGTGCCGCCGTACTTCGAGTAGACGACAACGTCGCCTTCTTTCACGTCCAGCGGAATACGGTCCCCGTCCTGGAACTCGCCAGGGCCAACGGCAAGAACGTCGCCCAGCTGGGGCTTTTCCTTGGCGGTGTCGGGAATCACGAGACCCGACGGGGTGGTTGAGGTGTCGTCTTCTTTGGGTTTTACGATGATGCGGTCGCCCAATGGCTTCAGCTTCATGCGGTTCCCCTCCTTTAGCACTCGATACTTACGAGCGCTAAAGATAGCACTCAATACGCGCGAGTGCTAAGTAGTTTTTCGCGTTTTTGGTTGCTAGTTGCTAGTTCCTTGTTCCTAGCTCAAACAGGAAAACGTGGTTTCCCTGGGCCTGGCGCCGGCGGCGCCGGGCGTCGATCAGCCAGCCATCCGGCGGCAGCAGTCGACTTCTCGGCCCTCTACATCCTTGACCTGGTCAATCCGGCCGAGAAGTGACAAATGGCGTCGAGAGCCCCGCATCGACGTCACCGTTGTACCCGGTATCTTCGCCTCTGGCGAGTTTGTGGGCGCCGACGACGGCGATCATGGCGCCGTTGTCGGTGCAGAGGTCGCGTGGTGGTACAAACAGGGTGACCCCGCGCTTGTCTGCTTCCTCCTGGAGTCGAGCCCTCAGACGAGAGTTCGCCATCACCCCTCCCCCACCGCCGACGACCTTGACGCCGGTGGCATCCACGGCATTGAACGTCTTGGCCACCAACACGTCGACGATCGCCTCCTGCAGGGAGGCCGCAACATCGGGAATCGGTGGGAGGGTGCCGGCGTCACGGTGATCCCGCACGTAGGTGATGAGTGATGTCTTGAGACCGGAGAACGAGAAGTCGTACGGGCGGTCGGGAAGAGCTCGCGGGAAGGCAATGGCGGTCGGATCACCGTTCTCCGCTTCGCGATCGATGGCCGGACCGCCGGGATATCCGAGTCCGAGAAACCGGGCGGTCTTATCGAGGGCCTCGCCGGCCGCATCATCGATAGTGGATCCGAGGATCTCGTAGTCCCCCCAATCCTTCATGTGCACGACCTGGCTGTGGCCGCCGGAGGCGAGCAGCACGACCGCCGGCGGCGAGAACCCCGGGTCGCCGAGGAGCGGGGCAAACAGGTGGCCCTCCATGTGATTGACCCCGATGAAGGGCTTGCCGAGCGCCCAGGCCAGCGACTTCGCGAATGTGAAGCCAACGACGAGAGCGCCGACCAGGCCCGGTCCCTGAGTGGCGGCAACACCGTCGAGGTCGGTCTGGTGTACACCGGCCTCCGACAGCGCCCGATGCGCCAGGTGCCTGACCGCCTCGACATGGGCCCGGGCGGCCACTTCGGGCACGACCCCGCCAAAACGGGCGTGGATCTCCACCTGGGATGCGAGTACGTTCGAACGCATTGCGGTCCCGGCGACAACCCCGAGACCGGTCTCGTCGCAGCTTGTTTCGATCCCGAGGACCACGGGTGTTTCGGTCACGATGCCTCCGCTCTGATCGGGGCGAGGGTAACTTCGTAGTCGGCCGAGTCGATGTCGACCGCCCACATCACCACGGCATCTTCCGTGGTGTAGTACCCCTTGCGAATCCCGGCCGGCTCGAACCCGAACTTGCGGTACAACTCGAGCGCGGCCGTGTTGGATTCACGAACCTCCAGCGTGAGGTGCCTCGCTCCGTTCGCCCGGGCGATGTCGATGAGCGCCATCAACAACCGTGACGCCAGGCCCTTCTCCCGATGCTCGGGTTCCACGGCGAGCGTCACTACGTGGGCGTCCTCACCTACCAGCATGATGCCGCCATAGCCGAGTACTGAGCCCGCATCGGTGGCGGTGATGTATCGCCGGGTGGGCTGGGCAATCTCTTCGGCAAACAGTGCCCGGGACCAGGGCTCGACAAAAGAGGCGGCTTCGACCTCGATGACGGAATCGAGATCGCCATCGAGGAGGGGACGTATGGTCATCACTCGCTCCATCCCGCCTCTTCCCGGAAGTCCTTCCAGTTGATCGTGACATCGGGGTCTCGCAGATAGAGCGGCCGCACGTCATCGGGAGCGGGCAGGTCACCCTTGGCCATCCGGGCCCGGGCGAGCTCCAGGAGCACGTCGGCGCTCGGCCAGCGGGGCCGGCCCAGTTTGGCCCGGTGTAGTCCCCGTAAAGTCGCAGCCGGGAGGGCCTCGTGATCGCCTACCACGAGCGTGTCATCGGCGGTGGAGTCGAGCAACGCAGCAAGACCTTCCGGGCCGACCACTTCGGGGGGGCCGTCTCTGATGACGCCTCCCGGAACCGGACGGTACGGGGCCGTCGCTACCTCATTGCGGCGCACATCGACGACCGGCCAGATGATGCGCCGTCCGGTGGACGCCCGGAACGCCAGCACGTCGAGCGACGTGAGACCGAGTAGCTGAGCTCCGGTTGCCGCCGCCACCCCCTGGGCGGTGGCGAGGCCTGCCCGGATGCCGGTGAACAGGCCCGGGCCAACATCGACGACCACGGCGTCGAGCTCGGCCGGGGTCCACCCCACCTGTTGAAAGCAGTAGTCCATGGCGTTCACCAGGAACCCCACGTGGCCGCGCCGATCGACCTGCAGAGACATGGCAAGGAGTTCGCTGTCGGTGCCGAGGGCAACCGACGAGGCCGGGGTGGCGGTCTCGATGGCGAGGATGTTCATCCGGTGACCTCCTGGAGCGGCCGGGTCGCCCAGTTGCCGTACGGAACGAGCTCGATGCGACGAACTTCGTCGTCGCCAAGCCGCAATCGCACGACGAGGTGATCGGCCGGCATCCACTGCTCGATGGCCGTCCCCCATTCGACTGCCAGAACGCCGTCGGCCGATGCTTCAGTCAGTTCCAGGTCTTCGATTTCCGCCAGGGTGTCGAGCCGGTACACATCCGCATGAGTGAGGGGCAACAGTCCCGGGTACGTGCGCATGAGAATGAAAGTCGGGCTTGTGATGGGCTCTTCGACACCCAACCCCTCGGCCAGACCGGCCACAAAGGTGGTCTTGCCGACGCCGAGCTCACCGTCGATGAGAACGACATCTCCTGCCCAGATGAGACCGGCCAGGCGGCGTCCAACCGCCATGGTGTCCGCAGACGTAGGGCACAGCACCTCAACACTCATGAGAACATCGCCGTCTGTTGGGGTTCGGGCGGCTCGGCGGGAACCGGCTCCGGTCGTTGTTCGATGACCGAGACCGCCAGCTGCAGGTCGCTCACCATCTCCTCGACTACCCGCGGCCCATTGCGGAGCGCAGCTGCGGGGTGAAAGGTGGGGACCACGTGGCGACCCCACCACGGGTAGATCTGGCCCCGCATTCGGGTGATGCCGGTCTCAGTCTTGAGGAGCAACTTGGTTGAGAAGTTGCCGAGCGTTACCACGACGGCCGGATCGATGATCCGGAGCTGCTCGATCAGGTACCCCTTGCACGCGTCGATCTCGTCGGGACGAGGATCACGGTTGCCGGGCGGGCGGCACTTGACCACGTTGGCGATGTAAACCTCCGGCCGGCTCAAGCCGACCCGTTCGAGCAGTGTGGAGAGCAGTTGACCGGAGCGGCCGACGAAGGGAAGCCCCTGCTCATCCTCGTGCTGGCCGGGACCCTCACCGATAAACATGAGGTCGGCGTCGTGGCTGCCATCGCCGAATACCACCGTCGTCCTCCCTTCGTGCAACCGGCAGCTGGTGCAGGCGGATGCTTCCTCCTGAAGCAACCGGAGCCGCTCGGCACGGTCTTCGCTCGTCATCCCTCGTCCTCGCTGTCTGCCCGTCTGATGGCCGCCTCGATCGCATCACCTACGGCCGCGAACACCGCTTCGCCGACTGCATCGAGATCCGCCTCTGCCTCGCCGCACGAGACGGCAAAGGCGACGTCGCCATCATATCGGGTGTGACCGGGGCGTATGCAGGCCGCGACGGCGTCCTGGGCCCTCACGGCCAGGCGCAGCAGGTCGTTTCGCTCTATCCGGGCATCGGTCGCCACCACAACGAGCGTGGTGTTCTCGAGTGGGGCAGGGTGAATACCGGGCGGGCTCGAGCGGAGCGATCCGCCGGTGAGCGACTCGCCTTCGAGGGTGAACACGTCCCCGACCGCATTGACTACGGCCAGAGCGCCGACGGTGGCTCCCCCCGAGCGGGTGCCGGCCGAACCGAGGCCACCGGGGCGGAAGTGCTCCGGCCCTCTCCAGCCGGCCACAAGGGCACCGGTCCCGGCACCGACCGAGCCCATCGCCACCGGATCGGTGGTGACGGCCGCATAGGCAGCCGCCCCCTGTTCGGGACCCGGACGGGCGGAGGGGTCACCGGCCAACAGGTCGTAGATGACGGCGGTTGGAACAATCGGCACCGGTCCCCGCGCCGTCTGGTGTCCGCGACCGTCGGCCTCGAGAGCCCGCACCACCCCATCGGCGGCGGCGAGACCAAAAGCACTCCCACCGGTGAGGACGATGGCCTGGATCTCCTCGATCCGCATGCCGGGCCCGAGCAGGGCGAGTTCGCGGCTGCCGGGCGCTGCTCCTCTGACCTCGGCGACGACCCGATTCGGTTCGGGCAGGGTCACCACGGTTACTCCGGTGCGACCGATCGAATCGGTCCAGTGCCCCACCCCGATGCCGGGAACCGACGTGATGCTCATCCCCGGTAGCGCCTCGGAAGCCTGGGGCCGAAGCCGCAGAGGACTTCCCAGCTGACCGAGTCCAATCGTTCAGCCCACTCGTCGGCGTCGATCTCCTCGTCTCCCTGGCGCCCGAGCAGAACGACCTCATCACCTACTTCCACCGGGTCGTTGCCCATGTTGACGACGATCTGGTCCATGGTCACGATGCCCGCGTACTGGCGTCGTCGGCCGCCGATGAGGACCTCGCCGCCGATCTTGGCGAGACGCCGGGTGATGCCGTCGGCGTACCCGATGGGAATGGTGGCAACCGTCGACTCCTCTGCCAGGGGCCGGATGCGCCCATAGGTGGGCCGGGCGCCGGCCGGAAGCCGTTTCGTGTGGACGACCTGGGAGACAACTCGCATCGCCGGCTGCAGCGCCACGACCTCGCGACCGGCGGGCGACGGGTAACAGCCGTACATGGCGAGCCCGACCCGGACCATATCGAACCGGCCTTCGGGATAGAGCAGCGCACCGGCCGAGTTGGCGGCGTGCACGAGCTGCGGCTCGGCTCCCGCCGCCCGCTGCTGCGCCACGAGACGGTGCAGCTGCTTGATCTGGGCGCCGGTAAACGCGGCGTCGTCCTCGGCGGACGGAAAGTGAGTCCAGAGCCCTTCCAGATGCAGCCGGGGATCTGCCTGGATTTGACCGACGAGGCGGCCGGCCGTCTCCTCGTCGGCGCCGACCCGGTGCATGCCGGTATCGAGCTTGACGTGCACGCCAAGCGGGGCCTCGGCCGCGGCGGCGAGTACGGCCAGAAACTCCTCCGAGTACACCGTGGGCGTGAGCCGCTCAGCGATGAGGCAGGCGACGTCTGTCCCGCTGGCCTCCGAGAGCAGCAGAATGGGAGCCTCTATCCCGGCTTCTCGAAGCCGGAGCCCCTCGGTGACGGTGGCGACCGCCAGCCAATCTGCTCCCGCCTCGAGGGCGGCTCCTGCGACCGGAACGTCGCCGTGGCCGTATCCGTCGGCCTTGACAACGGCACAGAACCTGGCCGGACCGACTGCCTCGCGTATCTGGCGGACATTGTGGCGGATGGCGTCGAGATCGACCTCGACCCAGGATGGCCTCATCGCAGCACTGCGCCGATCTCGTCGACGAGTTTCTCCGCGGTGACGACCGTCCTGGCGGCGAGCGATCGGCCGGCCCGGCCGTGCCAGAACGCTCCCGCGACGGCCGCGTCCTCAGCGTCGAGGCCGCCCGCCCACAATGCGGCCACCGCCCCCGTCAGTACGTCACCGGTCCCGATGGTGGCCAGCTCGGGACCACCCTCGACGATGACCCACGGGGCGCCCGACCCGGCGACAAACGTCGGGTTGCCCTTGAGAAGGACGACGACATCCTGGGCTCCGGCCAAACTCGAGGCGGCACCATAGGTGGCGTCATCAGAGGTAAGCCGACGAAACTCTCCGGCGTGGGGGGTGATGAGCGTGCCGGCGGCACGCCGCAGTCGGCCCGGGTCGACAATGGCATTGAGGCCGTCGGCGTCGATGAGCAGCTTGCCATCCCAGCGGGAGACCAATTCGGCTACGAATTTCTCCTGCTCCGGGCCAAGACCGGGTCCGAGCGCCAGCACATCGAATCGGGCCGCCTGGGCAAGCAGCTCGGCCACATCGGACGGGTCGAATCGATCCTCCGTGCCGATCCCCCGGGTCATCACGCCTGCACTCATGCCTTCGAGGGCAGCCTGCCACCGCCCCGGTACGGCGGCTGCGACGGCACCGGCGCCTGCCTGCAAGGCACTCGCGGCCGCCAGCATGACGGCTCCGGTGAGGCCCGGGGACCCGCCGACGACGAGCACCGAGCCGGCCGACCACTTGTGAGCGGTGCGGGACCGTCCGGGCACGAGGACGTCGCTCTCCTCGGCCAGGCGCAGCTCGGGCGTTCCTCCGTCGAGCCCGATATCGCGAACGTCGATGGGGCCGCAGCGCTCGGGCCCTTCGCCGAGAAGATGTCCGACCTTGAGGGAGTGGAACGTGACGGTTCGGTCGCCGTAGAAGGCTTCTCCCTCGACCCGGCCGTCGGCGGCGTTGAGACCACTTGGCACGTCGATGGCCAGGACGGGGGCGGTGTGACTCAACCAGGGGTGAACGTCCGCCTGCAGCTCGCCGTGGAACCCGGCTCCAAACAAGCCGTCGATGACGAGATCGGCGGGGGTGGGCTCACCGAACGGCTCGACTCGCACACCGGCGTCGACGGCCGCCGTCGAGGCCTTCCGTGCCGCCGAATAGTCACCCTTCGGGTATCCGCGGGCGTGGACGACAACGGCAACACCGCGTCGGGCGAGGTATTTGGCCGCGACGTAGGCATCGCCTCCGTTGTTGCCCGGTCCGGCGAGCACTGCCACCCTCGACCCATAGCCCACGCCCATCTGAACGGCAGCCAGGGCCACCCACAGCCCGGCCCGCTCCATGAGCGCCTCGATCCGGTCGGCGGCCGCCGCATCGAGCACCGCCGACTCTTCAGGCGTGATCACGAGCTGCATGGACAGAGGCTACTTGGGCTTTGGGCTGTGAGCTATGAGCTATGAGCTATGAGCTAATGAGCTGTTTGAGTCCCAGAATCGGAATCGGCCAGAGTGTTCCAAGAGCCGGGAGTTGCCCGACCGGCTCCGGCGGTCACCCTCCGTGACTCATCGCCCAAGCGCAGGCGCTCAAGATGTTTCGCTATGTGCGGTCCTCTTTCCTTCGGAACCTCCACCCAGACAGTAGATATCTAGCTTGCCACTCAAATCTACGGGTTGGTAATCCATATCTCAGTGGTCCTGACCGATGCTCTCTCACCCTCTCCTCCTTACATTCGGACTACGCGGTTGATTCCCGGACAAGGAGATTGATGTGTGGAGAAACCGAAGTGGCCGTTTGCGCGCAACCGCTCTAGTTCCGTTCTGCTTGCTAGCGATTCTTGCGGGCTGTGCCGAAGGGGATCCGGCGGCGGCCACCACACCGTCCACCACCGCAACCACGGTGGCACCGACCACAACCATCGATGTTCCACATCCCGGACAACAGACGTACGAATCAGCGTGTGCTGTTTGCCACGACGGGGGCGCGTCGGGTGCGCCGAGAGTCGGAGAGCCCGACCCCGAGTGGACGGAGCGCAACGACAGGTGGCCGGTGCGCATCGCACAAGGCGTCGATGTCTTGTACGACCACGCGCTCAACGGTCTTGAAGGCGAGGACGGGATCATGCCCGCAAGGGGCGGGCGCCGCGATCTGGACGATGCGTCTGTCAAAGCCGCCGTGGACTACATGCTCGAAAACAGCAAGTAGAGGGTTCGGCCAACGCCGATCTCTCGAATCACAAGGTGGGTGCGCCCTCAGTGATTCCGAAGCGGTTCGGCGGCTCGGATGTCAAGCTCGACCACGTCCTAGGTACCTGATACATCACCCCAGCCGGCGTCTAGGAGGGCTTGGTGAGGCGAGACCGGGAGAAGTCACGTCGCCGGTTGCTCCCGTGGCGCAGGGCCAGCGAACCCAGAGCCTCCCACACTTGGGGTGCCGGTAGGCTCGGCCGCATGCTGCTCGAGAGGGAAGAAGAGCTGAGGGTGATGGCCGACCACCTTGCCGGGGTCGGGTCGGCGGGGGGAAAGGTCGTCCTGATTCGGGGTGAGGCCGGTATCGGCAAGAGCGCTCTGGTCAGGGCCTTCGTTGAGAAACATGGGGTTGAGTCGTTCGTTCTCTTCGGGTCGTGTGACGACCTGCTGACCCCACAACCGCTCGGTGCGTTCTGGGAGATCTCCCGGGAGGAGACAACACTCTCCCAGCCAATGGAGAAGGGCGACCGGAGAGCCGTGATAGGGATCCTGCTGGACCTTCTGTCACGTGGCCTGCGCTCGACGGTCCTAGTGATCGAGGACACACACTGGGCGGATGAGGCCACCCTGGATTTGATCAAGTATCTGGGGCGACGGATCGCTCGAACCAGCGGACTGCTTGTTCTCACATACCGCGACGGCGAAGTCGACCACGACCATCCGCTGAGACAGGTAATCGGAGAGCTTCCCCCAGAGGTCCTGGTGCGGATTCATCTTGACGGTCTCTCGCCCCAAGCCATCGCATACCTCGCCGGCACTGCTGACTGTGAGGTTGAAGAGATCCTGACCCTCACCAATGGGAACCCGCTCTTTGTCACCGAAGTGCTGGCGTCGGGAGTCGAAAGCGTGCCGACCTCGATCCAGGACTCCGTACTCGCCCGCGCTTCCAAACTCTCTCCTGAAGCCAGGCAGATTCTCGATCTCGCCTCGGTGATTCCCGGAGAAGCTGAACTATCCCTGATCGCGAGCATCCTCGGCCCGACTCGGGAGCACATGACTGAGTGTTCCCGTCAGGGTCTGCTGCGGGTTGGGGAAGAAGGTGTGTCCTTCCATCATGAACTGACGCGCCGGTGCATTGAGTCGATTCTGAACGCTCAGGATCGTCGTCGACTCAACCAACTTGTCCTAACTGACCTCGCCGGAACGGCCGACCCAGCGCGACTTGTCCATCATGCTCGGGAAGCCGACGATGTCGACTCAATCATCGACTATTCACCAGAAGCAGCTCGAGCAGCAATGGCCATCGAGAGCTATCGGGAAGCCGCAGCCCACTTCCGGCTCCTCGAGCCCTATCTGGATCGCATTGGTGACAACGCGCGAGCTGCGATCGTCGACGATTGGGCTCGCACCGAGTACTACCTCATCAGTAATGAGTCGGCCGACATTCTGGCCCGGGCAGTATCCCTCCACCGCTCAACGGGCAACGATGTTGCCCTGGCAGGTGCGCTGACATTCGCGGTGCGCGTCAACGAGATCAATGGGTGGCCCGGGCCGGCCGAGGCAGCTTCACGAGAGGCCATCACCATCCTCGAGTCATATCCAGTGAGTGCGAATCTTGCGGCAGCGGTAAGCCAGCGTGCCTGGCTTATGAAGATGCGGGGCGATGGGTCACAAGCCTCCGAGATTGCGGAGCGCGCCATTGAACTCGCCGAAGAAACCGGTGACGAGCAGAGTTTGATCAACGCCCTCATCACGAAAGGACACTTCACGTTCCGGTCGGGCGATCCCGCCGGTCTTCTCGTGCTGGAGGAGGCTCGATCGCGTGCGGGGCGGGCAGGCTTTCGGTTCGAGGAATCCCTTGCCCTGCTCAATATGGCAGAAGTCGCCGCAGAGCACCGCGACGTTGAACGGGCCGGCGAATTCTCCCAACGAGCCCGCGATGCCGCCGTTCGCCATGAGATTCGGATAAACGAGGATGCCGCCATCGCCCACTATGCGAAGGTCCTCGATTGGAAGGGTGAGTGGGCGGCGGCCGAGGACACTGCACTAGAGGCGGCAAGCGCCCACTACGCGAGGGTCTGGGATTCCCAGGCTGAGCCGGCAGCGGTTGAGGGCTCGGAATCGGCGGCCCCCCAGCATGTCCTTTTCTACAGCCAGCTTGTGGCGGGGCAAGTGCTGGGACCGCTGCAAGCCCGTCAGGGCCGTCCTGCCGCCCTGACCACCCTCACCAGCATCTGGGGGCGGGCCGATACGGGCAACGAGATGCAAATCCTCCTCCCCTCCGCCGCCGGACTGGCCGAGTACATGTGGCTGAAGGGGGAGCACGATCCGGCGCTGACCGCCCGATTCCGAGAGTTGCTCACCGACACAAGACGGTTGACGTTTCCCTGGTCCGCTGGTTGGCTCGTCTATTGGCTTTGGATGCTGGGGGAACTGGCCGATGCTCCTGAAGGGATCGCCGAGCCGTATCGGCTTGTGATGGACGGTAGACCCACCGAGGCGGCCACAATTTGGGACACAAAAGGGATTCCTTACGAGCGGGGCCTGGCCCTGATGCATGGCGACGAAAAGGCCCGCCTCGAGGCACTCGAGGTGTTCGAGACATTGGGAGCGACCGCGGTCGCCGCCAAACTCAGAAGAGCCCTAAGAGCCGAGGGTGTTGGCGTGCCACGGGGTAGGGGTCGAGAAACCAGGCGCCACGCTGCCGGTCTCACCGCCCGACAG
>SHLN01000104.1 GCA_004283105.1 Acidimicrobiia bacterium | reverse complement strand
CCTTGAGACCGGCGAACGGAGAGCTCTCCGCTTCTTCGTGCCCCTGGCACGGAGCTGTATTCAAGTCGGCTCCACACGATGCGCAAATACCTTTGCAGTCTTCGCGGCAAACGGGCGCCAACGGTAGCGCCAGCACCACCTCATCGTGGATCGGCCCCTCGGTGTCGATCCAGTGCTCGTCGATCCCGTAGCCATCTTCATCCGGCTCGCGGCCGAACAGTTGCCGGACCTCGATCTCGAGGTCCTCGTCCCAATCGGTCAAGCAGCGATTGCAGGTCACACTGACGGGCACCTCGGCGCGGGCCACCATGTAGACACCGTCGGTAAGACCCTCCAGGCGAGCCGTCACGTCGACGGGGCCGGCCACCCGGGCCTGGTGGACCTCGCCGTTGATGACGCCGTGCAGCTCAACCTCCCGGACCTCTCCGGGATGGGTCAGCAAGTCGCCGATATCGAGCATGAAGGGGGTGCTGTGCATGGAGAGGGAAGGATACGGAGTTTTGAGCAGTGAGCTGTGAGCTGTGAGCTGTGAGCTGTGGGCCGTGAGCAACTACGTCCTGCCCTCCTACCCCAGCGGCTTCGCCGCTGCGGCGAACCCGGAGGGTTCGCACCTTCCCCCGCCGTCGCCGGGGGGACTGACCTACCTCGTAGGATCGTGATCTATGGAACTGGACCACATCTCCCTCCGCTTGCTCGGCTGTCTCATCGAGAAGGCAATGACGACGCCCGACTACTACCCGATGACGGTGAACGCCCTCACAGCCGCCGCCAACCAGAAGACCAACCGCGACCCGGTCGAGTCGTACACCGAAGCCGAGGTGCTGGACGGCATCAACGCCCTCCGGGAGCTGGGACTCGTCCGAGCCGTCCGCTCTCCGGGGGGACGCTCCGCCAAGTACAAGCACGCCCTCGACGACATGCTCGAGATCGACGACGAACAGGCTGCGCTGCTTGCCGTGCTCATGCTGCGCGGCGAGCAAACGTCCGGCGAGCTGCGGCTCCGGACCGAGCGCTACGACGACTTCTCGACCGTAGAAGCGGTTGAGGAGGTCTTGGACGGCCTGGAGCGGCGTGACGAGCCGCTCGCCCGGCGCCTCGATCGCCGGCCGGGCGAAAAGGAGTCCCGCTATCGGCATCTGCTGGGTGAAGTGGGCTCGACCACTCGCGTCGAACCGGCGCTCCCGGATTCAGCCGGCACCACCCCCGCGCCGGGGGCCGTCGACGAGCTCGGGACGCTACGGGCGCGGGTCGAAGAGCTCGAAGCGCGGGTCGCGGCCCTGGAACAGGCCGACTAACCACCACACGCCAGAGGATCGGCGTTCTCGTGTCGCTTCCCACGGGAGGCCGGGTGCTGTCTTCCCTCTCACACTTCGGAGACACCGGTAGCCTCGACGGGTGCACCGCTTCAGCCTCTTGCTTCTCCTTGCGTTAGTCGCCGCCGCCTGCCAGGGCGAGGCGGCAGAACCACCCACGACAACAACGATGACCACCATCGCACCAACGACCACGTCGTCGACGACCACGACGTCGACGACCACCACTACGACGACACTCCCGCCGACACCAACCACGATCCCGGCCGCGCCGGCTCGAGATGCCCCGGCTCCCGAGGCCGACGCCAGCCCCCCAACCGCTTCACGGGGCGCGGCCGTCGTCGCCGCCGGAGGCGCCGATCTCTACCGGGACCGGGAAGCTGCGGAGCCGTACGTCAGGGCCCACGAGGGCCTCCTGTTCCCGATCGTCGGCCGTGATGGTGAGTGGCTGGAGCTGCTCGACCACTGCAACGACCCGGGCTGGGTTCGGTTCGACCAGGTCGCATTCAGTCCATGGAACACAACCACCGACCGACCCGGTGCCGGATTCGATTTCTCAGACGCAGTCATCGTGGTCGACCCCGGCCATGGCGGCCCAAACATCGGGGCGGTCGGACCGACCGGGCTCATCGAAAAGGAGGTCAATCTCGACATTGCCCGGCGCACCCGCGATCTGCTGAATGCTCCCCACACGGTCGACTGGGAGACCGGCGAGATCCTGGACGGTTCGGCCATCCCACCGGCCGGGCAGGTGTGGCTCACGAGGCCGGAGGGACCGGAAGGAGCCGACATCGAGACCGGCCTCACTTTCCGGACCACAATCGCCGACAGCCTCAACGCTCATGCCCTCGTCTCGATTCACAACAACGCCGCCCCCGACGGCCCATACGATGGTCCCGGCAGCGAGGTGTATCACCAGGTCACCAGCACGGAATCGAAGCGCCTGAGCGGACTGATCGTGGAAGAAATGCGACGCGGGTTCTCGCTGTTCGAAGCCGATTGGGTAGGCGACGACGACGCCGGCGCCAAGATCCGGGTGGGCGAGAACGGGGTCGATATCTACGGCATCCTCCGGCTCTCCGACATCCCGGCGGTCATCGCCGAGGGCGCTTACATCTCAAACCCCTCCGAAGAGGCCCTCCTCGCCACGCCCGAGTTCCGTCAGGCCTACGCCGATGCCGTCTACCGATCTCTCGTCCGGTTCCTCACCACCGACGACGGCGGCTCGGGATTCGTCGACGTTGAACCGTTCACGGCCGGGGGTCTCAGCTCAGGCGCACCGGTCCAGACGTGCACAGTGGCGGCACAGCCCGATGAGTAGGAGCGGCCTCTAGACCAGGAGCCGGTACAACCCGGCAAAGAACAGCATCGGCCCCATGGCAATGCCGAAATAGAGGCGGCGGCGAACGAAGTTGCGGTGCATCCGCTCCGCCACCTCCGGATCGAGCTTTCCCTTCGGCTCGGGGAAGCCCCCGGTGTCCCAGCGGCGGCGCTCCCTCCACCGGTAGACGGCTTCACCGGCGAAACCCACGCCCGTCGCCATCATGAAGAGCGAAAGGGCGACGTCCACCGGATGTCCCTACTCGCTGATCGGGACCTCGGGTGGAGCCGGGCGGGCCTGGTGGAGCTCGGCCCGGCGATCGCGCACCCGCTCCAGGAGATTGACGAGCAGGGTCTCGGTGTGCTCATAGCTCGACTCGGCCACGTCTTCGGACTCGAGCCGGATGACCCTCGCTTCTTCCTCTGCGTTGCGGACGAGGATGTTGGCTTCTTCAACGGCTTCGGTCATGACCTGAGTTTCACTCACCATCCGGGCGCCCGTTTCCTTGGCCCGGCGCATGATCTCGGCTGCCTGCTCGTTCGTCTGGGCAATGAACGCCTCGCGCTCGCGCACCATCCAGCGGGCCGTCTTGAGCTCCTCGGGCAGCCGCTCCCGCAAGTCGCGCAGCCGATCGCCGAATTCGTTGCGGTCGATACTGGCGTTGCCCGACAGCGGAACTCCGCGAGCCTGTTCAACGGTCAGGATGAGCTCCTCAACCATGTCCTGTAGCTCGCCGACGGTGGTGGGGGCTTCGTCGATTGATTCCTCGACATCGAACTCGAAGTCGTCGGTCATTGAAATCGCTCCTTCAGTGCTGCGGCAACCACCGGTGACACGAGCCCGTCGAGGGAGCCACCGAACCGGCCAACTTCTTTGACTAGGGAAGACGATAGATAGGCGTGCTCCGCACTCGTGGGAAGGAACACCGTCTGCACGCCCGTGAGATGGTTGTTCATCTGGGCCATCTGAAGCTCGTACTCGAAATCCGACACCGCCCGCAGTCCTTTCACGATGACGTCGGCGTTCTTCGCCTCAGCGAAGTGGACGAGCAAACCCTCGAATGCATCGATGTCGGTGTTCTCCCAGTCTGCACAGATCTCCTCGAGCATTCGAGTGCGCTCGGCGGAGGAGAACAGCGGCTTCTTGGACGGGTTGGCGACGACGGCAATGAGAACCCGGTCAAACACTTCGACGGCGCGTGCGATGACGTCGACATGACCGAGCGTGGGCGGATCGAAGCTCCCGGGCACCACGGCGACCGTCACGATTCGTCCTTCCGGTAGAGCCACAGCTGAGTCGTGCCGTAGCGGCGGTCGTCGATGAGGCCGGTACCGGGCGGCGCGGCAGGGGCAGACTCGCCGGCCCGTCGATGCACCACCATGGTTCCTCCGTTCGCCATCAGGGCGGCCGCGCCCTCCAGCACCTCGTTGACCAACGCTAGCGACAGCCGGTATGGGGGGTCAACGAACACGAGGTCGAACACGTCGGCGGCGGCCGGCAAGAACGCCTCGACGTCACCGCCTACCACCCGGCCCTCGAAGTCGAGCGCTTCGAGGTTGGCCCGCAACGTATCCAGGGCCGCCCTCCCCTTCTCGACAAACGTGACCGAGGCGGCTCCGCGGCTGAGCGATTCAATCCCGAGCGCCCCGGACCCCGCGTACAGGTCGAGCACCCGGGCGTCGACGACGCGTTCTCCGAGGGATGAGAACAGGGCTTCCTTGACCCGATCCATCATCGGGCGGGTGTCCTTGCCCGGCGGGCCCTTGAGGCGGCGGCCGCGGGCAGATCCGGCGATGACCCTCATGACACGAACAGCCAGGCGACGGCATCGCCGAGCAGCGCCTGGACCTCAGCGGACACAGCCTGATGGTCGACGAGGCCCGGGTCGGCGGCAACCATCGCAAAGGCCTCCCGTCGGGCATCAACGAGTAGTTGCGTGTCGCGCATGATGTCGGAGATGCGGAGGTCGGCGGCGCCCGCCTGGCGAGCTCCGAACACGGTCCCGGTACCCCGGATGCGAAGATCCTCCTCGGCGAGCACGAACCCGTCGTCGGAGGCGACCATGGCTGCCAGCCGCTCCTCGCTCTCAGTCGTCGTCGGCTCCGCCACGAGATAGCAGTAGTTGGGACCGACCCCGCGACTGAGGCGGCCCCGGAGCTGGTGGAGCTGGGAGAGGCCGAACCGATCGGCGTCCTCGATGACCATGACGGTGGAGTGAGGGATGTCGATACCGACCTCGATGACCGTCGTGGCCACGAGTACGTCGAGCTGCCGGTCCCGGAAGGCGGCCATGACCGCGGCCTTGTCGGCGGGGACCATCTGGCCGTGCAGCAGTCCGACTCGCAGATCGGGCAACAGTCCTGAGAGCCGCTTGTGCTCGGCGGTGGCCGACGCAGCCTCGATCTTCAGACTGTCCTCGACAAGCGGACAAACCACGAACGTCTGATGTCCCGCCGCCGCCTGATCACGAACACGCTCCAGCCACTGCTCCTCGGCGGCCGGCGTCTTCGCAAGAGCAACCGTCTCGACCTCCGGTCGACCGGGGGGCATTTCGTCGCGGCCGATCGAGCTCACGTCGAGGTCGCCGTACAGGGTCATCGAGAGCGTGCGCGGGATGGGCGTGGCGGTCATGATGAGCAGGTCCGGCTCGGCCTCGGCCCCTTTCTCGCGCAGCTCCACGCGCTGGTGCACGCCAAACCGGTGCTGTTCGTCGACCACGGCCACCCCGAGGTGATGGAAGTGGACCCCCTCCTGGATGAGGGCGTGGGTCCCGATCACGATGTCGACCGCTCCGTCTGCGATCTCCGCCAGAAGCTCCGAACGGGTGATGGACTCGCGGTAGTTCACCTCGGCGTTCGATCCGGTCAAGAGGGCGATCCGCACCGGCCGGTCGAAGTCGGTCTGAGTGAACAGGTCGCTCATGCCGAGGGCTTCGAGCGGGGGCGCCATGCCTGCTCCGGCCAGTAGGCCACCGATACTCAGGAAATGCTGGACTGCCAGCACCTCAGTCGGGGCCATGACGGCACCCTGATGGCCGCCATCGACGGCCGTCAACATGGCGGCCACCGCCACGACCGTCTTCCCCGATCCGACGTCACCGAGCAAGAGCCGGTGCATCGGGTGGGGTCGGGCCATGTCGGTCTGGACCTCATCAATCACCCGCTGTTGAGCCGTCGTCAACGGGAACGGGAGCCCCTTGACGAGCTCGGCCATGAGCCCATCCGAGGCGCGCACGTGCGCGATGCCGACCGCCTCGTCGATCTGCCGGCGCTTCTGGAGCGCGAGCGCGACTTCCAGCCGGAACAGCTCATCGAACACGAGCCGGTCGCGGGCCGGAACGACTTCATCCAACGACTCAGGGAAGTGAATCGACTGGAGGGCAGCGCTCCGATCCATGAGGGACAGGCGCTCGCGCATCTCCGCGGGGATCGGATCGGACACCGGCAGTGACCGCTTGACAGCGTTGTGGATGCCACGCCGCAGGTAGCCGGGACCGACTCCCTTCACGCCGGGATGGACCGGAACCACCCGGCCGGTCACGAGCGACTCTCCCGGACGGTCGAGTACATCGGCTTCCGGACTCTTCATCTCCAGCCGGCCTTTCTTGCGCTCGATCTTGCCCGACAGGGCCACCTGGGTCCCCTCGGCCAGCTGCCGTACCCGGAACTTCTGGTTGAACCAGGTGACGAACAGGAACGTCTCTCCATCCGTGACGACGGCGTTGATGATGGCGAGGTTCTTCCGGACATGACGCATCTTGATGGTTTGCACCGTGCCCACCACCGTCACCTCCTCCCCGAGCGGGACATCGTTGATGGCGGCGGTCGTTGAGCGATCGATGTAGCGGCGCGGGACGTGGAACAGGAGGTCGGTGACCGATTCGATGCCGGCCGCGTTCAGCGAGGAGGCCCGCTTGCCGGTGAGCAGCTTGACCCGGGAGACGGGGATCGTCGAGAGGTAGGCGAGGCTCCGCTCGCCGCCGGCATCACTCACTCGACACTGACAAGGTACGGGTAGAGGGGCTGGCCGCCGTCCACGACTTCCACATCGAGCGGATACTCCTCCTCCAGCCAGGCCCGGGCCGCCTCTGTCACGGCCCGATCGGCGTCGACACCCACGATCATTGTGACGATCTCAGCATCTCCTGAGACGAGCCGGGCAAGGAGCCCGGTGAGGGCGTCGTCCAGCTCCGGTTCGATGACGGCGACGTCGCCCCCGATGAGCCCCATCCAATCGCCTTCGCTCACCCGACCGACCGGGGTGCTCGAGTCCCGAACGGCCCGGGTCACCTCGCCGCTCGACACATCAGCCACAGCCGATTCCATGGCCGCGGCGACATCGCCGACCGGCTGGCCACTCGGCAGGTAGGAGACCATGGCCGCCAGGCCCTCGGGAACCGACCGCGTTGGAACGCACACAATGTGCTTCTCGCTCAGAGCGTCGAGTTGCTTGGCAACCGGGACGATGTTCTTGTTGTTCGGCAGGACGATGACGTCCTTGGCAGGCACCGCTTCGGCGGCGGCCAGCAACTCCTCGGTGGATGGGTTCATCGTTTGCCCACCGACGACCACGGCTTGTACTCCGAGCTGGCGAAACATCTCGACGATGCCGCCCCCCACTGTGACCGCCACCACCCCGACCTCGGCGGCGGCGAAGGCCGGCAGCGGCTCGAACAGGGACGGGTGGTGATGCATCGCCTCTGTTTCTGCCTGGTCCAGCAAGTCCGTCACCTGGATCCGGAAGGGCCGTCCGGCCCTGATCCCGGCCTCGACGGCCTCGCCGATGTCGTCGGTGTGGATGTGGCAGTTGTAGACACCGTCTCCGCCCACTACGACGATCGAGTCACCGATCTCCATCCACTCCCGCTTGAAGACGGCCAGGGGCTCGTCGGCCGCTTCGAGGAAGTACATGACCTCGTAGCGAAGGCCGCTGATATCGTGCTCGTCCCCCGGCACTTCGGCGATGACTCCGGCAACGGCCTTGAAGATCTCGGCCGGCAGGATCGTCTCCTCACCGGTGACTTCCTCCAGAAATGCCGCCATGAGCAAGAGCAAGCCGGCTCCCCCGGCATCGACCACACCGGCTTCCTTCAAGACGGGAAGCAGCTCGGGTGTGTTCTGAAGCGACACCTCCGCCCGGTCATACGTGCGCCGCAAGAGATCGGAGAGGTCCTCGCCCTCCGGGGTGTCGGCTTGCCCGGCCGCCTCGGCGGACTCACGCAGCACCGTCAGGATGGTCCCTTCGACAGGACGCATGACGGCTTCGTAGGCGGCGACCGAAGCCCGGTCGAAAGCATCGACGATCTGTACCGTCCCGACGGTGTCGGCCGACCGGAACGTGTCGGCCAGGCCCCGCAGGATCTGGCTGAGAATGACACCGCTGTTGCCGCGGGCGCCCATGAGCGATCCGTGGGCAATGGCGGTCGAGAGCTCTTCCATCGTCTCGGCCCCGGACACCTCATCCACGACCGACGCGACGGTGAGCGCCATGTTCGTCCCGGTGTCCCCGTCGGGCACCGGGTACACGTTGAGCCGGTTGAGGGCTTCCCGATGCTCATGCAGCCGCTCATAGAACCGCTGGATGACGTTCTTGAGACCTTCGACTTTGAGGGTCGCCTTGGGTGCCATGCGGCGAGTATATGGGCCGCTATGCGCGATGCGCCCTGCGCCTTGCGCCCAATTCGACGCATCGCGCATGGCGCACGGCGCATCGCGTGTTACGCTTTCGCCGCTTGGAGGTCTCGAATGTCAGCAAAATGTGAAGTGTGTGGGAAGCAGCCGTGGTTCGGCAAACAGGTCAGCTTCTCCCATAAGCGGTCCAGCCGCCGGTGGAACCCGAACATTCAGCGCGTCCGCGTCAAGCACGGCACCAACTCCAAGCGCATTCGCGTCTGCACCTCCTGCATCAAGGCCGGCAAGATCGAGAAGGTATAGGCAGCGCCTCCGGCGCTGCCGTCAACGGTCAACAGTCAACGGTCAACGGCAACCCTTCAGGTTGCTTGGCAGCTGCTCCGCAGCTGCTGCGACGGGGGGCAAAGCCCAGAGTCCCCCGGCGTGCTCGGTGGTAGGGGGTTCTCTCTAGGGACCAGAACCCAGGGACCAGAACCCAGGGACCAGAAACCAGGGACCAGAAACCAGGGACTAGGGAAGCCGCACCAGCCCCACCTGGTTCCAACCGTCGGGCTCGAA
>SHLN01000103.1 GCA_004283105.1 Acidimicrobiia bacterium | reverse complement strand
CCCCCAGGGTGGCCATGGAACTGCTGGTGACGGCCGACCCGATCGACGCCGCGCGCGCCCACCAGATCGGGCTCGTCAACCGCGTGGTGCCCGCCGGCGACCTTCTCGCCGAAGCCGATGCCATGGCGCGGCGGATTGCTGAGAATGCCCCGCTGGCGGTACGTGCCGGGAAAGCAATGGTGTACGCAGCGGCCGAACGGGGATGGTCCGAAGCGCTCGATGAGGGGTATCGCATCTTCGAACCCGTCTACCTGAGCGAGGACGCCCAGGAGGGCCCGCGTGCCTTCAAGGAGAAGCGTCCGCCGCAGTGGAAGGGGCGATGACCGGCCCCCGCAGCATTGCCGGGCACCGGTGGGACTGCCGAAGAACTGCTGTGGTTTGTCGGATGCCCGACAGACGGGAACACCAGAGGGGGCAGGAGGAGTTACAGGGGCGGAGGATCGAGACATGGCACAGCTGACAAAGACGAAGGCCCGCCAGGCCGCCATCGCCGCGCTCATCTCTGCCCTCATCATCGGCTCGGCCGTCGGGCTTGCCATCGCGGCCGGGGACGGTCCCGGTGAGAGCCCCACCACCATCGCCGGGCAGGCCCCGGAGACGATCGACTACATCTCCTACGAGAGTCCGGCCGAACTGCTGGCCGGCCACGCCGGACGGCCTCTCGTCATCAACTTCTTCGCCTCATGGTGCCCTCCGTGCCGAGCCGAGCTACCGGATTTCGCCGCCGCCCACGCGAAGTGGGGAGACGATGTGGACTTCATCGGTATCAACTACCAGGAGGCGTCCGAGGCCGAGGCAGCCCGGCTGCTCTACGAAGCGGGAATCACCTACCCGATCATGGAAGACCTCGACGGAACGCTCCTCCGGGAGCTCGGCACACTCCCGACCATGCCGACCACCGTGTTCGTCACCTCGGACAGCGCGATCCTGGAGCGGCACCACGGCCTCATCCTCCTGGACCAGCTGGACGAGCGGATCAAGGAGATCACCGCCACGTCATGATCTTTGCGTTCGCGGCCGGTTTGCTCTCCACCGTCAATCCGTGCGGCTTCGCCATGCTGCCCGCCTATCTGAGTTTCTTCATGGGCCTCCACGATGACGAGGACGTTCCCCGCCGTGTCGTTGTGGGCCGGGCCCTCAAGATCGGCCTCATCATGTCGTCGGGGTTCGTGGCCATTTTCGGGACCACCGGGCTCATCATCCGCTTCGGGGGCGAGGCCATTGAGGACTCAATTGCCAATGGCCTGGCCTGGCTCGCCGTGGTGACCGGTGGCGGCATCGTGGCGCTCGGCGTGTGGCTGCTCATGGGCAACTCTCTCAAGGTGCGGGTGCCCACCTTCAGAGCTCACACGAAGAGCGAGGGTGCCGGCACCATCTTCACGTTCGGGATCTCGTACGCGCTGGCGTCGCTCTCCTGCGCCTTCCCCATCTTCGCCGGGGTGGTGGCGGCATCGTTCGGACAGAACCTCGTTGAGGGCGTCGGGAGCTTCTTCGCCTACGCGGCCGGTATGGCGGCGGTGGTACTGGTGCTCACGGTCGGGCTCGCCCTCGGCAAGGATCGGGTGGTGCACCGGTTGCGGCGGGCCTCCCACATCTTCGACCGGATTTCGGGAGTGGTGCTCATCGTCGCCGGAGCATTCATCGTGTTCTACTGGACGCTCGTGCTCTCGAGTGGTGACAACGCCCTGTCCAACAACACGCTGACCGTGTGGGTCGAGGGCTTGCAGGCGGACCTCACCGATCTCATCGGCAAGCTCCCCCTCTGGGCCTGGATCCCCACGCTCGGCATCCCGATCGCCGCGGCGGCCGCCTACGCGCTCCGGGACGAAGAGCGCGACCTGGAGGAATCGGCGATCTAGCGACCAGCCACCGCACCGGCCACCGTCCGCCCGTACTGCCGGACTAGATTCGACAGCAGTGAAGACACCGTCGACCGCTCCGTCTTGGAAGCCCGACCCAGAAACGGTCGCTCACGCCAACGTCACCCAACTCGCCGCCGAGCTCGGCATCGACACGTACGAGAACCTCCATCGCTGGTCGGCCAAACACCGGGCCGAGTTCTGGGGCAAGACGATCGACCGGCTCGGAATCCGATTCCGCACCGAGCCCGACGTGATCGTCACCCAACCGATCGATCCTCGGCATCCCGAGTGGCTGCCCGGGGCGAGACTCAACATCGTAGAAAGCTGTTTCCAGGCAGACCCCGCCGCCACGGCAGTGATCTACGAGCATCGGGGGGAACAGGGCGAGATGACCTTCGGCCAGCTCGAGGCGCTCGTCGACCGCGTCGCCCACGGGCTCCACCAGCTCGGATTGCATCGCGGAAGCCGCGTCGCCATTGCCATGCCGATGACCGTCCAGGCGGTCGCCGGGTACCTCGGGATCGTCAAGGCGGGTGGCGTCGTCGTGTCCATTGCCGACAGCTTCGCCCCGGGCGAGATTCAGACACGGTTGGAACTCGCCGGAGCCGACGCCGTCATCACCCAGGGAGCCATCCACCGGGGCCGCCGAACCCTGCCCATGTATGCCAAGGTCCTCGAAGCGAACGCACCGCGGGCCATTGTTGTCGAGCCGGAGCCCGACCAGCTGCGTGAGGGCGACCTCGACTGGGAAGCCTTCCTCGGCCCTACCGAGCCATTCGAGGCCGTCGAGGTGAGCGGCGACGCCTACATGAATATCCTGTTCTCCTCGGGTACCACCGGCACACCCAAGGCCATTCCGTGGACACATCTCAGCCCCATCAAGTCGGCGATGGACGCCCACTTCCACCACGACGTACACCCAGGTGACGTGCTGGCCTGGCCGACCAATCTCGGCTGGATGATGGGACCCTGGCTCATCTATGCCTCGCTCATCAACCGGGCCGCCATGGCTCTGTTCGATGACGCCCCGACCGAGCGGTGGTTCGGCGAGTTCATTGAGGAGGCAGAGGTCACGATGCTCGGTGTGGTACCGAGCCTCGTGCGCCACTGGCGCGAGACCGAGTGCATGGAAGAACTCGATTGGAGCCGGATCCGGGCATTCAGCTCCACCGGGGAGGCCTCGAACCGGGCCGACATGCGCTACCTCATGAGCCTGGCCGGGGGCCGCCCCGTCATCGAGTACTGCGGCGGAACCGAACTCGGGGGCGGCTACATCACCGGAACCGTCGTCCAGCCGTGCGTCCCGGCGGCGTTTTCAACGCCCGCCCTGGGAATCGACACGATCATTCTCGACGAAGCCGGCGAGGAGGCCGACGTTGGGGAGATCTTCCTCGTCCCCCCGTCGATCGGGTTCTCGGCCGAACTGCTCAACCGGGACCACGACGAGGAGTACTACGCCGCCACTCCCCCCGGCCCACACGGAGAGCAGCTTCGCCGGCACGGCGACTACTTCACGCACCTGGAGGGTCCGTACTTCCGGGCGAGCGGCCGGGTGGACGACACGATGAACCTCGGCGGCATCAAGGTGAGCTCGGCGGAAATCGAACGAATTGCCATCGGCCTCGAAGGCATCCGGGACGCCGCTGCTATCTCCGTGCCGATCCAGGGAGGCGGGCCGAGCAAGCTGATTGTCTACGTCGTGGGCGAGACCGACGCCGACCTGGGCGATGTGAAAGATGAGGTGACTGCTGCCATTCGTACGCAGCTGAATCCGCTGTTCAAGGTCCACTCGGTGATCCCGATCGACGAACTGCCTCGCACGGCATCGAACAAGGTCAAGCGGCGGGAGCTGCGCACCCACTACCTGGAGGGCTGATGGATTTCGACCTCGACGAACCGCATCGGCTGCTGCGAGACACCGTTCGCTCCTTTGCCGAAACCGAGATAGCCCCGGTCGCGGCCAACCTGGATGAGCGGGAGGAGTTCTCAGTCGAGCTGACCCGCAAGATGGGCGAGCTGGGGATGTTTGGAATCGTAGTGCCCGAGGAATACGGCGGACAGGGCCTCGGCTACCTCGCCTACGTGGTCGCAACCGAGGAGCTGGCACGAGTCGACGGATCCCAGGCCGCCACCGTCACCGCCGGCAACTCGCTCGGGATCGGGCCGATCTACTACTACGGCACCGAGGAGCAGCGGCACCGCTACCTCCCCACCCTGTGCAGCGGAGATGGGTTGTGGGCGTTTGGATTGACGGAGCCGGGAGCCGGTTCCGACTCTCGCGCCTCCTCCACCAAAGCGGTAGAAACCGGTGACGGCTGGCGGTTGAACGGATCGAAGATCTTCATCACCAACGCCTCGTCCCCGATCTCCAAGGGCGTGACCGTGCTGGCCGTCACCGGCGGGGAGGACGGCCGTCCCGAGCTGACCTGCTTCCTGGTCGACCGGGAAACCGCCGGGTTCACGACAACTCCGATGCACGGCAAGCTCATGTGGCGAGCCTCCGACACGGCGGAACTGAGCTTTGCCGACTGCGACGTTCCGACCGAAGCCATGCTCGGCGAGCGCGGCGGCGGATCGCGTCAGATGCTCGAGACGCTCGACACGGGACGGCTCGGGATTGCCGCCATGGGACTCGGAGCCGCCCAGGGTGCCTTCGAGGCCGCCCTTGCCTACGCCAAAGAGCGCAGGCAATTCGGACGTCCCATCGGGTCGTTCCAGGGCATCTCGTTCCCGATCGCCGACATGGCGACGAAAATCGACCACGCTCGGACCTACCTCTATCGCGCCGCCTGGCTGAAGGACTCGGGCCGTGAGTTCCGCACCGAGGCCGCCATGGCGAAGCTCTACTGCACCGAGGTGGCCGGCGAGGTGACCGACGCAGCCGTGCAGGTCTTTGGTGGCTACGGCCTCATGAAGGACTCACCGGTCGAGCGTTTCTACCGAGATCACCGCATCCTCCGCATCGGAGAGGGCACGAGCGAGATCCAGCGAGTGGTGATCTCCAGAGCCCTGGGGCTTTGAGCCATGAGCTATGAGCCATGAGCCATGAGCCATGAGCCACAGGGTGGGCGGTGGGCGATGGGCGGTAGGCTCGCTCCATGAAATTCGGATGGTTGTCCAGTCATGAGTCGTACCAGCCTGAGGTGCTGGTCGATCAAGCGGTCCTGGCCGAAGAGGTCGGCTTCGATGTCATCCTCGGTTCCGACCACTTCCACCCCTGGGTGGACGAGAACTCGGCGTCGGGGTTTGTGTGGTCCTGGTTCGGTGCGGTGGCGGCCCGCACCGAGCGAGTCGAGCTGGCAACGAGTGTCACCTGCCCGCTCTTCCACTACCACCCGGCCCTCATCGCCCAGGCCGCCGCCACGGTGGACCGGCTCTCCAACGGCCGATTCCTGCTCGGAGTGGGAACCGGCGAGAACATCAACGGGGGCCCGATGGGGTTCCCGTTTCCCGGCTACAAGGAACGGATTGCCCGGATGGCCGAGGCGCTCGAGATCATCCATCGTCTGTTCGACGGTGAGAAGCTCGACTTTGCCGGCGAGTTCTACACCACCGACAAGGCCAAGCTCTACAGCCCCCCGGTCGGAGAAATTCCGGTCCTCATGGCCGCCGGGGGGCCGAAGTCGGCTGCCTTTGCGGGTGCAAACGCCGGTGGCTTGATCACCAGCGTCAAGGACCCGGCCGAGACAATGGAGCGGGTCATCGGCCCCTATCGGGACGCCATGGAAGCTCGCGGGAAGACCGACGCTCCGATCATGGCTACCCGCTGGGTGGTGCTGGCCGAGCACGATGACGAGGCGTGGGAAGCCCTCGACACGATGCGCGGCCTGCGTGCTCCCGGTCGCCTTCAGGCGGTCGATCCCATGCAGCTCCGCATCGAGGCCGATTCGATGGATCGAGCCGACATCCTCTCCAGGTACACCATCGTCAACGACCCCGAGGAGATCATCGAGGCATACCGCCCCCTCGTCACCGATGTCGGCGCCGATTATGTGGCCATTCAGGTAGCGAGCACCGATCCAGCCGCCACCATCGAACTGGTCGGACGTGACGTGCTTCCCGCCCTCAGGGAGCTGGGCGGTTAGGCGGGCAGCTGTTCGAGGAGTAGGACCAGCTCCGTCCCCGCCTGGTCGCCTGGAGTTCCCTCCGCCCGGTCACGGGCGACTTCCAGAGAGGGTCGCTGCCGCGCCAACGCCTCGAGCGGGTCACTCACTTCGCCGGGAAGCCGTTCTACCCACGGATTGAAGAGCGGAGCGAAACTGGGACCGAAGGTGGCGAGCAAGTCCACAAACCATTGCCCGTTGGATTCCTGGCGAGCGATGATCGTCAGATCGCCCCGCGGCGACATCGCCTCGACCTCAGCGAACTGGCGCCCGTAGGCTTCGAACCGCCGCTCGCCAACTACGTCGACCTCGGTGATGTCTGCCCCGGTGAACCCCCTCACACCGGCTACGAACGACTCCCAGAAGGTCCTGCTCACGTCGGGCGATATGCCACCGGTCACCAGGTTGTCGTACAGCTCCGGGGAAAAGCTCTCAACGGCTAGCAGCAACACGAACTGTTCCTCGACCACCATGACGTCGGCCGCTGGATACCGCCCGATGGAGAGTGCATCGAGCCAGGCGGTAGCCGCCTCGAGCGGGGTTTGCCCACCGGCCATGACGGTGGTCGTTGTCGACGGTGCCCGCGTGGTCGTGGATCCGACCTCATCGCCGCCGCATCCCCCCAGGAGCATCGCGCCAATCAGAACCAAGAACGCGAATCTCAACACAGCTCGACTCTATCCCCCGGTGGCAACAATCGATTCCACTTCGGTCGGTAACTTTTCGCCGTCTTGCGTCCCGCCGGCCTGCCGGCTCGGTGGCAGCCACCATGGGTGCTTGAATCGTCGGGTGCGATGGCAAGGAGCGGTTCTGGGCCTGGCGGCCGGTTTCATCGGTGGCCTCTTTGGCGTGGGCGGAGGGCTGCTGGTCGTTCCCGGGCTCGTCCTGTGGCTTCACTTCGAACAGCGCCGCGCGAGCGCCACTTCGCTCGCCACCATCGTGGCGTCGTCGGCCGCAGCGGTAACCCGATTCGCAATCGACGGGTCGGTGGAATTCGACACGGCGACCGTGCTCTTTGTCGGCGCCGGCGTCGGCGCCTTTGTCGGCGCCCGCCTCGCCGGCCAAATCCCCAACTACTGGCTTGCCCGCGGATTCGTCGCCATCGTCGTGCTGTCGGCCATTCGTCTTGCGGTGGCAGGCACGAGCGAGGAGGGCGCCGACGCGCTCGTGAGCGGGATCGCCGAACCCATCAGCCTGATCACCGTCGGCCTCCTGGCCGGCGTGCTCTCGGCCACCCTCGGCGTCGGAGGCGGCGTCGTGTTCGTGCCCGCCCTCGTCACGCTGCTCGGCTTCGAGCAGCAGGTCTCACAGGGAACCTCGTTGGCGGTCATCCTTCCCACCGTGCTCATCGGCACGACCGTCCACGCCCGGGCGGGGCGGGTCGACTGGAAGATCGGCATCACCGCCGGACTCGGTGGCATTCTCGGGGGCTTGGCCGGGGCCCAGGTGGCGCTTGGGCTTCCCGAGAGCGTGCTCCGTCGCATGTTTGCCGTCTTTCTGCTGATCATGGCGGTGCGGATGATGGACAAGACGAAGAAGCCAGCAGGGACCAGCAAGTAGCTGCTCGCTGCTCGCTTCTGGCGAGTGACGAAGAACGAAGAACTAGCAACCAGCAACCAGCAACCAGCAACCAGCAACTCTCCTAGTCTTCCTTCTGTGATCACCTTCCTCGGACGTCGCCTCCTCGGCGGGTTCATCACCCTTGCGTTGTTCGTGACGGCCCTGTTCTTCCTTGTGAATGTGCTGATTCCGGGTGATTGGACGAGCCAATTCATCATGACCGGCGAGGCCCGCCAGGCCCTGCAAGAGTCACTCGGGATCGATCGTCCGCTCGGTGAGCAGTTCTGGACCTGGATCTCGAGCGTTGCCACGCTCGATCTTGGAGTCTCGTTTGGCGGAGCGCCGGTGTGGACGGCGGTCAGGCAGGCAACGGCGACCACGCTCTTCGTATTCGTTGCCGCCACCGCCATCTCGTTCCCGCTCGGCTACTGGATGGGCCGGGCGCTGGCCTGGAACGAGCGGCCGTGGCTGACCATTCCGAACACTGCAATCGCAGTCATGCTGTTCACCGCCTTCCCGCCGGCCATCGCGTTCCTGGCGCAGCGAGGCATCACCAACGTGCTCTCCCCCCAGACGTTCCGCACGCTGACCACTCTCGACGACGAGATCTGGGCCTTTGAGCAAGGCAACCGGTTCAGCTCGCGACCGACGACGGTCGAGGGCTTCGACGAGACACTGACTCCGCCGCAGGTCCTGTGGCGGATGCTCATGATCACAGCAGTACTCGTAGCCGTCGTATTGGTACTGCGCCTGGTGGTGCGGGCCCTGACCGGCCGCCGGATGACCCCGGGAATCGTGGCCGCGATCCTGGCGGTCGGATCCATTGTCGGCTGGCGGCTATCGGACTTCGGCGACCAGGCCTTCGACATTGCCTCATCGATGGTCATCCTGATCGGCGGACTCGTGCTGCTCACCTATGGCGAGATCCTCCTCGTTACCGAAGCGGCCATGTTCGACACCCGGGACGAGGATTTCATCCTGACTGCCCGCGCAAAAGGACTGACCGAACGCGCCATCCGGGACCGGCACAGCGCCCGGGCGGCGCTGCTGCCGGTGCTGAGCCGGCTCGTCGTCAGCGTGCCGTACTTCCTGACCGGGCTCGTCATCCTCGAGTACGTCTTTGCCGTACAGGGGGGCCTCGGGAACCTCATCTTCTTCGCCATCAACGTGCAGGACACACCGCTCATCGTTGGAGCCATGGTGATCGTGGGAGTCGTGACCCTCGTTCTCCGGCTCGCCCTCGAGGTGGCGATCGCGGCGCTCGACCCGCGGGTGCGGCTGGGATCCGGGGAGACACCGTGACGCTTTCTGCTTCTCGAGCACAGGCGCGGCGCCGACGCTGGGCCGGCCACGGCCGTACGT
>SHLN01000102.1 GCA_004283105.1 Acidimicrobiia bacterium | reverse complement strand
AGCAAGGGCCATCCGGTGTCGATTGGGAGTACGACCTGAGCGACCTCAGCGATCCAGCCGGCCTGGCCGAAGGTTTCACCATCGAATCGATCCTCGAGGCCCGGGACGACGACTACGCCGGCATCGCCGAGTGCATCCAGGCGGGCTTTGGAAGCGAGACCGATCACGAGCCCGACCTTCGCAACCTCGAACTGAATCCTCTGTTCCGACCGGAGCTGAGCCTCTTCGCCCGCAGTCCCGATGGCCGGATTGCCGCCTACTGCCGGGGCACGGTGGATCCCACCAACGGCGTGAGCAGCATCGATCCGGTTGTGACCCACCCCGACTTCCAGCGGTTGGGTCTCGGGAAGGCCGTCGTGCACGCCTGCCTGCAAGCCCAGCGAGCGGTCGGCGGCCGGTTCTCCTACATCGGCTCGGCGCCGGAGCCCGCGCCCGGCACCTATCTGTACCGTGCGCTCAGGCCGAGCAAGAAGAACACCATCACCTCCTGGGGCGTTCCCTGATCTAGCCCGCCGCGACAAACCCGCGGATCGCCGCCGCGGTTTCGGTCGCCGCCCGCCCGAGGACGACGTCGTAGTGATGCCCCTTGATCTCAATCAGCCGGCCATCCCTGAGCGACTCAAGCGCACTCTCGGCCTCTTCCTTTGGAAACAGCAGCGGAGCGCCCGGCAGCAAAGGCTCAATCGCCCGAATCAGCAGGGTGGGGACTGCGATCGACGCCACCAGCGCCGCCAGGTCGACATCGAGCAGACCGGTGATTGACTGGCGGATGGCGGCCGGACGAGCCCGGGATCGCACGGATCCATCCGGGAGTTGCTGGACATCGGTTCGATAGAACACGTCCAGCTGGTCGTTCCACTTGCCATCGAACCACGGCATCGACTGGACATGTTCGAGATACGCCTCCATCGAGGGGAAGGTCACCTCGAGACGGTCTAGCACGGGTTGGATCTGATCGAGGATGCCCGGATCGGGGGCGGCGGGGGCGTCGATCGCAATGCACGCTGTGATCCGCTCGGGGTATTCGGCCGCCAGGACGTAGGCCAGAGCGCCCCCGTACGAGTGGCCGGCAACGACGACCTCGTATAGTCCGAGCTCGTCGAGCAGCCCGAGCAGGTCACGGGCATGATCCTCCAGGGAGTATCCCGAGGCCGGCTTGTCACTGAGACCCCGCCCCCGCAAGTCCACCGCAATCACTCGCATCGATCCATCGAGCGCGGCCACGAGGCCCTCGAACGAGTGGGCATTGGCAGTGAGGCCGTGCGCCAGCAGCAGAGTTGGCCCATTACCCCCGTAGTCGAGGTAGTGGAGTTTGATTCCGTTGGTGTTGGCATAGCCCTTCATGGCCCCTCCAGGCAACCGGAGCGGGACTCAGCGTCGCGGGCCAACAGGGTGTTGAGTGCCACCGCCCGTCTCCTCCCACCAGATTGGCCTCATGCTACCGGCCCTCGCAAGGGCCGAACGGGGGGATCGAAGGGCAACCGGCCGCCTCGATACAGTTGTGGGCATGGGTATGCCGGCGGTCGGGGCAACGCACGAGGAGAGTGTCCGCTTCACTCAGGAGCAGTTTGATACGTTCGCCCGGTTGAGCGGCGACGACAACCCGATCCACGTCGATCCCGACTTCGCCGTAGCAACTCATTTCGGGGGCACGGTGGCACACGGCATGATGCTGTTTGGGGTGTTGCACGCAGCCACAACCCGGTGGCTGCCAGAGCCCGCCACCCCCCGCTATCAGAACCTCATGTTCCCTGCTCCGACGTTCGCCGGGCCCGAGTACCGGATCCGACTCGAGATCCGAGAGCGAGAACCCGCACTCACCATCGCACAGACCATCGTTGCCGACGATGGAACCGAGACCGCGGTCGGGGACATGATCGCCTGGAGTGAAGGGGCCCATCCGGAGCCCCAAATCGGGCGCCGCCGGTTGCCGGGTCCCGACAAGTACAAGGGTTTCCGCCTTGGCATGACCGCCCGCGCCAGCCGCCTTTTCGTTGCGGCCGAAGTGGAGGGGTTCCGCCAACTCATAGACGACCGCGACCCTCTGTATCAGGAGCACGAACTGGTCCCACCCGCCCTCGTAGGTGGAACCGTGTCCCATCTCCTCGGGGTCGAGCTCCCCGGTCCGGGAGCCAACTGGCTCAAGCAGTGGTATGAGTTCGAGCGGCCTGTCTTCCTAGGCGAAGAACTCATCACCGAGGTCGAGCTGGTCCGGTTCCGCCCCGAGAAACACCTCGTCGACCTGTGGGTCAGGGGGTCGGTGGACGGCAGGCATGTGCTGTCCGGCCGGAGCCTCGTCCACACCCGGGACGTGAAGCCGCGCTAGCCGACCCCGAGGAACCGGGCCATGCCCTCTCTCGCCTCGCTCGTCACCACCTGGTGAACGAAGTGCTCTCGCTCAGCCTCGAGACGCTCACCCACCCCGGCGAGGTCTCCGACGACGAGCTGCTTGGCATGTCGCACCGTCCCCGGCTGCTGGTCGCCGACCACCGATGCGATCCTCATGGCCGTCACCAGGAGCTGATCGGCAGGCACCAGCTCCGAGGCCATCCCCCATTCAACGGCTTCCTCGGCGGTGACCGCCTGATCGGTCAGCAGTATCGAGCGAGCCCGCTGATGGCCGATGACATCGGGGAGCAGCGCCGTCCAGCCGCCGTCCGGGCTGAACCCGACGACCCCGTACCAGGGCCGAAAGCTGGCCACCGGGGACACGAGCACGACATCACTCGCCAGGATGAGACCGAGCGAGCCACCGGTCACCACGCCATGCACCGGGGTCACGATTGGCTGCGGCAGGCGGAGCATCGTCAGCATCACGTCGTTGAGTAGTCCGACGATCTCGGACGCGTAGGCGGCGAGCGTCTCGCGATGGTCCCAGAACCCCTGCACGTCGCCGCCGGTCGAGAACGCCGGACCGGTGGCTGTGAGGACGACGGCCCTCGTCGACTCGCGCTCCCCTACTTCCACGAGGGCCGACCGCAGCTGGCTGAGCAGTTCCGGCACCAGGCTGTTGCTGCGCTCGGGCCGATTGAGGGTAATGATCGAGACAGCCTGCTCGTGGCCGAGCAGAACCAGCGGGTGGCTCATGGGTCCCGATCCGACGTGACCATCTCCTTCAACTGCCGCTTGAGGACCTTGCCTGCGGCATTGCGGGGCAGCTCATCGATGGTTCGCACGTGTTTGGGGATCTTGTAGCGGGCGAGCTTGTCGTCACAGAAGGCGAGGAGCTGGTCGCCGTCGAACAGCCCTGAATCGCGCGGGACCACGATCGCCATCCCGACCTCGCCCCAGCGCTCGTCCGGAACCCCGATGACCGCCACATCGAGGACGTTTTCGTGATGGAAGAGCGTCTGCTCGACCTCGGCCGGATACACGTTCTCACCGCCGGAGATGTACATGTCCTTCCAGCGATCGACGATGAAGACGTACCCATCCTCGTCGATCCGGGCAGCGTCACCGGTGTGAAGCCATCCGTCGGTGAAGGAGCTCTCGTTGGCCTCGGGCCGCTCCCAATAGCCGGGCGTGACATTCGGTCCCCGCACCCACAGCTCCCCGACCGCATCGGTATCTACGTCGGCTCCGGCCTCGTCGACGACCCGGATCTCGGTGTGGAGTGCCGGCTTGCCGACCGAGCCGACCTTGGCGATGGCATGGTCGAGGTCGGTCAGGAACACCGTCGGGCTGGTCTCGGTGAGACCCATCCCCTGGCGGATGACCACTCCGCGATTGGCGTAGCGCTCGAGCAACGCCACCGGCATCGGAGCCCCTCCGCACGCCCAGGAGCTCACACCGGTCAGGTCGGCTTCGGCCCACCGGTCGTGTTCGGCCAGGAACTGATAGATGGCGGGCACGCCGAAGAAGTGCGTTACCTCGCCGCTTTCCAGCCAGTCGAGCACCTTCGCCGGATCGAACTCACGCAGGTTGATGGAGCGGGCACCGAGATGCAGGCACGGGGTGGTGTACAGGTTGAGGCCGCCGGAGTGGAACGTCGGCAGCACGTTGAGGTTGGTGGACTCCGAGGTGAGGCCGACCGCGTGCCCGATGTTGATGGCATTCCAGAAAAACATGCCGTGAGTGCACAGCGCACCCTTGGGATGGCCGGTCGTGCCGGAGGTGTAGAGGATGGCCCACGGATCATCGTGAGTAGCGGTGACCGGCTCGATTCCCGCCGGGTCGGCGGCGGCCTTGGCCCTCTCGTAGTCGTCTCCCAGCCCGAGCTTGACCGGGACATCGAGGGCGGCGGCGGCATCGGCGAACTCGTCCTCGTAGATGAGCACACCCGGCCGGCAGTCGTTGACGATGAACTCGAGCTCCGGCACCGCCAATCGCCAGTTGAGCGGCACGAGGATGGCGGTGAGCTTGGCACAGGCAAAGAGGGCTTCGAACGTGTCGGTCGTGTTCTCCGACAGGAAGGCAACCCGGTCGCCGGCCCCGACACCGTTGTCCCGCAACCAGGCAGCCAATCGTCGCACTCGATCCTCGAGGTCGCGATAGGACAGGGTCAGATCCCGGCCGTCGTCGACAAGGGCCACCGAATCCGGGGTGAGGTCGGCATGGTGGCCGATCCAGTCGAAGGCGGGAACTGGTCGGGTCACGATGGCGTCATTCCTCGGCGGGCGGGGGCGTTTCCTGCCCACCGCCAAACACTCCGAGCAATCGATCGCGACCAGCCTTGATACGCAAGGACCTGGCGCGCCAGGTGCCGACGATCCCGAACGGCAGATAGAGCACGATGGCGATGTAGGCGATCCCGATGAGCAGATCGGAGGTCCCACCGAACCACTTCTCCAGGTAGTACTGCAGGAGCCGGAATACGGCCGCTCCGATGATGGCACCGCTGATGGTCCCGACACCGCCGATGAGGATGATGAGGAGGGCTGTGACGGTGAAGCCGAGGCCGGCCACGCTGGGGGTCACGATCGGCTGATGCATGGCGTACAGGCTCCCGGCAAGAGCAGCGGTAATGGAGGCGATCCCGAGCGCCAGGAACTTGAACCAGAACGTGTTGTAGCCGAGCATGAGGGCGCGGTCCTCGTTCTCCCTGGTGGCGTGGAGAACCTTGCCGACCGGCGAGTCGATGATTCGGGTATAGGCGACGTAAACCCCGAAGAGGATCGCGATCGTCACGAGATAGAAGGCAAATCTCTCATTGGTCGTGTCGAGGAACCAGACCGGCGGCCGGACTCCCTGCAAGCCGATCTCTGCGCCGGCATAGTCGGCCAGGTCGCTCGACTGGATGACGATCCAGAAGACGGAGGCGAAGCCGAGCGTCACAAGCGCAAAGGTGATTCCCTTGACCCTGGGCAGCACCAGTGCAAACAGTCCGGCCTGGAGAAGGGCCGCCACGAGGACCACGAGCAGGGCAAGCGGCCAGGCGAGCTCGAATTCCTTGAGGGCAATGCCAAAGCTGTAGGCGCCGACGGCGAAGAACATGGCGTGTCCGAACGACAGCAGGCCGGTCACTCCCAGGATGAGGTCGTAGCTGATGGCGTAGAGGGCCAGGATGAACACCTCGATCGCCAGGCCCTGCAGGAATCGGGCGTTGCCCTGATCGTTGTTGAGGACGGCCGCGATCCCGGCTCCATCCACCACGAACGAGATGACGAACGGGAACAGCACGAGGGCGGCGATGACTCCCAGGAGGCCGCGGCGACGGCGGAACCAGACACCGAGCCCGGACTCCGTGCGAGCCAGCGCCGTCATCGCTCACCACGTCCAAACAGGCCGGAAGGCAGGACGAGCAGCACGATCACCATGAGGATGATCGAGGCGGCGGGTACCAGGGTTGGTGAAGGTTCGAACGGCTCCGCAAGGAACGGGATATTGATCCCGACCTGCCCGAAACGAATGATCAACGTCTGGAGTAGTCCGACCAGAACGGCGCCGGCCGCCGCACCGGGGAAGCTGGTGAGGCCTCCGATGGCCATTGCTATGAGCGCTCCAAGCAGGAAAAGCGCCCCCATGCCCGTCGACAATCCGATCGACGGTGCCGCCAGCACCCCGCCGAGGGCGGCCAGGCCGCAGCCGAGGGCGAAGACGAGTGTGAAGACACGGCGCACATTGATGCCGAGGACTTCCACCATGTCCGGATCCTGCACGCCGGCGCGGATGATCATGCCGATGCGGGTTCGCTTCAGCAGCATCGTTACGCCGACCAGCACAATGAGTCCGACGAGAATCACGAATCCTTCGTTGTAGACCCGCAGACGGGCTCCGAACACCTGCACCGTCGAGCAGCCGCTGAAGAACCCTCCGAGCCCCTGACCCGGACATCCCTCGCCGGTGCCATTGAAGAGCGCGGGTCGCGCCATCGAGAACTCCGGCCTCCCCCACACATCGCGCACGACTTCGATGAGAATGAACCCGACGCCCAGCGTGAGCATGAGCTGGTAGATGGGCCGGTCGTACAGAGGGCGGATCAGCAACACTTCGATGAAGGCTCCCAGAGCGACACCCACCCCGACGGAGATAGCCATCGCCAGGAAGAACCGCCACGTTGTACTGAGATCGAACGCCCATTGGTTGAGGGAATCCTTGAAGACGGAAAGGACGATGGCTGCGACGATGAGGGTGGCGGCCGTCCCCACCTGTCGGCGGGTAACAGGCCGGATCTCACCAACGTGCGTCTGAAAGGCGCTGATGCCTATCGCCAGCAGCGAGCCCCCGATGAGCAACCCGACAACGGCGACAACGGCGGCGCCCTGGAAAGTGTCGGGGGTGAGCGGCGCCAGGATCCCAAGGCCGACCTGGGTGCTGAAGTTGCCGGGGCTCTGTGTGAAGTCCCCTGAATCCCAGATCGCCAGCGGGAAGCGGGTCACCGTCATCCACGTCACAACTGCGCCGACTGCCAACAGAGCCCAGGAAGCAACCCGTCTCGGCGTCGGGTCGGTCGGCAGCCGTCCCGAAACCTTCCGCCATACCGGCATGACAACGAACGGAGCGGCCAGGAACAGAAGCGGAATGACAATGTCGAGGGCGGTGTCAAAGCGCGTGTAGACGGTCCACCCCACATAGGCACCGAGCATGAAGATCTCGCCATGAGCGAGATTGAGGACGTCCATGAGCCCGAAGATGAGCGACAGGCCGGAGGCGACGAGGAACGTGATCGCCCCGATTGACAGGCCCTGCATGATGACGGCAAACCAGTCCTCTCGCTCGAGCCCGGCGAAAGCGGCCAGGAACAAGAACAGCAAGACCGCCAACACCGTGACCCTGGCGCGGTTCTCCTCGATGACCTCAGCAACCCGCTTGTTGAGAGACTTCTCCGTCGTCTGCGCCGTCACGCCCTTCCCCTCCTTCGCCACTCGTCACTTCTGGCCGGTGACTGGTGACCGGCGACCGGTGACGGCGAGCGCAGCGAGCTCATGCTGCCCCCAGGTATCGCTTGATGGTCTCCTCGTCGTTCACGAGGTCGGCCATGGCCCCCGCCTGCACCGTCGTGCCTTCTTCAACAATCACGTAGTGCTGGGCGAGACGGCTGGCAACGATGAAGTTCTGCTCAACGAGAAGCACCGTCGAGTGGCTCGAGAGCTGTCGGATCGCCTCCATCATCTGCTCGATGATCACCGGCGCCAGCCCCTCGCTCGGCTCGTCGATGAGGAGCAGCCGGTTGTCGGGCACGAGGGCACGGGCAACGGCCAGCATCTGCTGCTGTCCTCCCGATAGGTTCGTGCCCGGCAGGCGAATGAGTCGCTTCAGGTCGGGGAATAGCCCGAAGATGAGGTCTTCCTTGGCCTCGAGATCTCCCTTCTCGCGCTCGGCGATTCGCAGATTCTCCTCCACAGACAAATCAGCGAAGATCGCCCGATGCTCTGGCACAAACCCGATGCCCATGGCCGCGATGTCGAAGCTGCGACGGTCGGTGATGTCCGAACCGTCGAACACAACCGATCCGGACCGCGCAGGCGTCAGGCCCATGATCGTCTTGAGCGTCGTGGTCTTGCCTGCTCCGTTGCGTCCGAGCAGAGCCACGATGTCTCCGGCAGGCACGTCGAGGTTCACCCCCTCGAGGATGTGGAACTGGCCGATGAACGTATTGATGTCACGGAGTTCGAGGAAGCTCACGAAGCACCCTCCGGTCCGTCTGAGGCCTCGCGGTAGAGGGCACCCAGGTAGGCGGTCTGCACCCGTTCGTCGGCTGCGATCTCAGCCGGCGTCCCCTCTGCCAGCTTGGCGCCCTGGTGCATGACGGTGATCCGGTCCGATGCCCGCATCACGACGTTCATGTTGTGTTCGACGAGTACCACCGTCTTGTCGCCGGCAGCCTGAATCTCCTGGATCAGCTCGATGAGCTCAGGGACCTGTTCGGCTGCCATGCCGGCCGTCGGCTCATCGAGCATGAGCACCTCCGGATCCGGAGCGAGGATCATGCCCAACTCGAGCTTGCGCTGATCTCCGTGTGGCAACGTGCCGCCGAGGGTCGCCGCTTTGGCAGTCAACCCCACTTCCTCGAGCACCTCCATCGCACGCGCGATGTAGTCGGTGAACCGGGAGTGAGATCGAAAGAGCCGGAAGTTGTCCCGACCCATGGCCTGGGCCGCCAACCGCACGTTCTCGAGCACCGTCAGGTTCGGGAAGATGTTTGTTATCTGGAACGATCGCCCGATTCCGCGGTGGATCGTCCGGTAGTTGGGGAGGTGGGTGATATCTGTCCCCTTGTAGGAGACGGTGCCGCTGGTCGCCGGCAGAGTCCCACTGACAAGATTGAAGAACGTTGTTTTCCCGGCTCCATTCGGTCCGATGATCGAGTGCAACGAGCCTTGCTCAATCTGCACGCTGACGTCGTCGACTGCCACGAGCGCGCCGAACTCACGCCGCAGGTCGTGCGTCTCGAGAATGACGTCGCTCACTCGATTCCCTTTCTCGAGAACCCGGGGGCGGCGGACGCCC
>SHLN01000101.1 GCA_004283105.1 Acidimicrobiia bacterium | reverse complement strand
GGCACGGCGAGGGCGAATTCGAGCATGGTGGCACCGCTCTCGGGGTCGCGTCGCAGCCTCATCCCTGTGGCTCGATTCTCATGACCTTCGAAGCGGTCCAGGTGACGCTGTCACCGATGAACCCGGTGAGGTAGTCGTGTTTGAACTCGACCGTGACCGCAATGCGGTCCACGTTCGGCAACTCCGCATCCCGCGCTCCCGGCGGCCACGGCACGTCCGTCTCGAAGGTGGGATTGAGGTCGATATTCGGACACGGCGTCCAGCCGCACGCCGTAGAGGCCGGTACGTAGCGGTTGGCGATCGAGCCGTCTGCATTGCCGATGTCGACATAGGCAACACCGTCGATCATCGCTGCGACGAGACCCTCCTCGAAGGCTTCGAGAGCAAGCTGGTCGGCGCGGATGTCGTCGGCCGCGGCCACCGACACCCGGGCACCCTCACGGGCGGCGTGGTTGATGCTCAGCCAGTCCTTGAAGCCAAAACCGAATTCGAGCAGCCCAAAAACAAGCAGAAAGAAAACGGGGAGAACAATGGCAGCTTCCACCAATGTGGCGCCCCGGTCCTCCCCCATGTGATAGCCCTCGTTCATCATGGTTACCTATCCAGAGCGCGAAAACCCCGGATACGTATTCTGACACCTCGAGGCCCATATGCCAATAGGTAGGAAGGACTAGTTACCACAGCGGTCAACAGTCAACGGTCAACGGTCAACGGCCCAGAACCAAACCAGAAGCCTGCAACGGCGGACCGAAACGGGGTTTCTCTGGACCTGGCGCCGGCGGCGCCGGTCGTCGATCGGCTCAGTCGCGGCGGCAGCAGTCGACGGCAACGCCTCCGGCGTTGCTTGCGAGTTGCTTCGCAACTCGAACCGGGACGAGAAGTGACAACAAGCTCGTACCGGGAGCGGGATTCGAACCCGCACGCCCTTTCGGACAACGGATTTTGAGTCCGTCGCGTCTACCGTTCCGCCATCCCGGCCTGCGGACGGAATGATAGGGACTAGCGGCCGGCGGCGTGCACGGCGTCGGCGAAGGCGGCGGCCGAGGCCGGTCGACCGGTCTCGAGTACCTCAGCGACGAGGGCCGAGCCAACGATGACCCCATCGGCAAGCCCGGCCGCGGTGGCGGCCTGCTCGGGAGTTGAGATGCCAACACCGAGCACGATGGGCACCGAAGTGATGGTGCGGATGCGCCGTACCAATCCCTGCAGATGGCTACTCACGTCCTCGCGACGGCCGGTGACTCCCATGTCGGCAACGGCATAGATGAACGACGGTTGCGCCGCCGCGATCGCTCGCAACCGTTCCTCATCGGTGGTGGGTGCCACGAACAGAGCCAGGCCGATCCCGTGTTCGTCGAGGGCTGCCTTGATCGCTACCGCTTCTTCATAGGGGACGTCGGCGATGATCACGCCCGAGATCCCGAGGGCGGCCGCCTCGGCGGCAAACACCTCTGGTCCGGCCTGCAGGATGGGATTCACGTACGTCATGACGATGACCGGCTTGCCGGTGCTGGTCGCGACCCGCCCGGCCAGATCGAGCCCACCGAGGAACGTCATCCCACCGGCCAATGCGTGGGAGGAGGCCGCCTGGATCACTTCGCCGTCCATGAGCGGATCCGAGTACGGAATTCCCAACTCGAACGCGTCGGCACCGTCGGCGGCAAGTTGCCTGAACACGTCCAGCGACTGATCCTCGCTCGGGATCCCGGCCGTCATGAACGGCATGAACACCGGCCGGCCCTGCTCGCGCGCCGCGTCAAACATGGCCGAGAGAGCCCGGCCGCTCATAGCCCGGGCTCGGTGCTGAGATTGATGACCTGCTGCACGTCCTTGTCGCCCCGGCCCGACAGGTTGACCACAACGGTCTTGCCGGCCAGCGAAGCCGCCTCCCGCTGCAGCCAGGCAATGGCGTGCGCCGACTCGAGCGCCGGAATGATGCCCTCCGTGCGACTGAGGAGATGGAACGCCTCGACCGCCTCCGTGTCGGACACCGACTCATACCGGGCCAGGCCGCTGTCCTGGAAATAGGCGTGTTCGGGCCCCACTCCCGGGTAGTCGAGCCCGGCCGAGATCGAGTGAGCCTCGTGCACCTGGCCCTGATCGTCCTGGAGCATGTAGGTACGGGCACCGTGCAGCACTCCCGGAGTGCCGTGGCCGAGTGAGGCACCGTGCTTACCGGATTCGATTCCTTCGCCGGCCGCCTCAACGCCGACGAGCTCGATGCCCGCCTCGAGGAACGGGAAGAAAATGCCCATCGCATTCGAGCCCCCACCTACGCAGGCGACGATGAGATCGGGGCGGAGGTCTCCCAATTGATCTGCGACTTCCTCGCCGATCACCTTCTGGAACTCCCGCACCATGAGGGGGAATGGATGGGGACCAACCACCGAACCGATGATGTAGTGAGTGGTTTCGACACTGCCGACCCAATCGCGCATCGCCTCACTCACGGCATCTTTGAGCGTGCCGGCCCCACTCGTGACCGGGATCACCTCGGTCCCGAGCAGCTGCATCCGCACGACATTGAGCGACTGGCGCTCCATGTCCTTGGCCCCCATGTAGACCTGGCACTCGAGCCCGAGCGCCGCCGCGGCAGTGGCGCTGGCAACGCCGTGCTGGCCTGCGCCGGTTTCGGCAATGATCCGCTCCTTGCCCATCCGACGGGCCAGCAAACCCTGACCGATCGTGTTGTTGATCTTGTGGGCACCCGTGTGGTTGAGGTCTTCCCGCTTGAGGAGGATGCGCATCCCGAGGTGCTCGGAGAGACGGTTCGCCTCGTACAGCGGGCTCGGTCGGCCCACGAATTCGCGCAGCAATCGGTGGTACTCACTCAAGAACAGCGGATCGACCCACGCCTCCGCGAAGGCCTCCTCCAGTTCCGCCAGGGCGGTCATGAGCGTCTCGGGCGCATACCGGCCCCCGAAGTCCCCGAACCGCCCGGAACGGTCTGGCATGGTGATGTCGGTCATATCGCTTTTGCCCTCTGCACGAACTCAGCCACCTTGGCGAGATCCTTGACTCCCGGAGCCGACTCTAGGCCGGAGGATGCGTCAACTCCCCACGGGCCAACTCGCTCGATGGCCTCGGCCACGTTGCCCGGCCCAAGCCCGCCCGCCAGCACGAACGGGCGCTCCAGCCCGTCGAGCCACGACCAGTCAAACGTCGCACCGGTCCCACCGATCGAGTCGCTGTCGAGCAGGGGAAGTTCGTCTCCTGAGATCGCGGCCAGGTCTACCGGTCCGCCGACCGGCACCGGCCGGAGTACCGCCAGGCCGGCCGCGACCGCGGCGGCCGCCGCCTCCCCGGCGTGCGCTCCGTGCGGCTGGACGGCTCCCACGTCTGCCATGTCGGCCAGGTGGAGCAGCGAATCGGCGTCGAGGCCGACGGTGACGGCGACCGTCAATACGCCGGCCGATTCTGCAAGCGAGCGTGCCTGGGAGGGCGTCACGTGGCGGGGTGAGGGCTCGTAGAACACGAAACCGATGGCGTCTACCCCGGCGGTGACGGCCGCCTCGACTTCCTCGGGCCGGCTCAGACCGCACACCTTGACCCAGGTCATCGGGACACTCCTCGCAGCTCCGCCACTAGCGCGGCGGGATCGTGGGCCCGCACCAGAGCCTCGCCCACGAGCACGGCGGTGTACCCGGCGGCACCCATCCGGGCCGCATCCGCTCCGCGGTGGATCCCGCTCTCGGCGACCCGGGCGGGGGCGGCGGCCACTCGAGCGGCCAAGGACTCGGAAGTAGCAAGGTCGACGGTGAACGTTGCAAGATCCCGGTTGTTGACGCCGATGATCCTGGCACCGGCCGACATTGCACGATCGGCCTCCGGCGCCGTATGTACTTCCACAAGTGCCTCAAGGCCGGCGCCGTGCGCTTCCTGCAGCAGATTCGCGAGCAGCTCATCATCGAGCGCGGCGGCGATGAGCAGCAGGGCATCGGCACCGGCCCGCTTCGATTCCCAAACCTGTGCGAGGTCGATGATGAAGTCTTTCCGGAGCACCGGTATCCCCACCGACCGGGCAACCGCGGTGAGGTCGTCCAGCGATCCGGAGAAGAACTCGGGCTCCGTCAACACCGAAATCGCCGCCGCTCCCCCGGCCTCGTAGGCCGCAGCCTGGCTGGCTGGATCCAGATCGGGCGCCAGCTCTCCCCGGGAGGGAGAGCGACGCTTCACCTCGGCGATGACGTTGATCCCCGGCTTGGTAAGGGCGGCTTCGAGCGAGCGGGCGGCAAGGCGGGGCGCCTGGTCCACGGCGAGGTGGCGCTGCTCGGCCAGGTCTAGGGCCCGGACCCGGACCCGGGTGGCGGCAAGTATCTCGTCGAGCATGCGGCAATCGTAGGCCCAGCGCCGGGTTGACCAACGGACGTCCGGCGAGCCCGCTCAGCCTTGCGCCTCGCGGAGGTAGGCAATGATCTTGTCGAGTTGCTCATCACTCAAACGAGCGGTGGCCGGCATGTCACCCACCCCCTCCCGGACGGCGGCGCGATAGGAGGCATCGCTCTCGGCAGCCGCCTCGCTCCCGGCACCGAGCGCCGGTCCGACGTTCCCGGCCAAATCGCCGCCGTGGCAGGCGCCACAGTGCCGGGCGTAGAGGGCCGGGCCGGTGGTCGGGGTCTGCCCACACCCGGACAGCAGCAGCCCGACGAGGAGGAGCCAAACGCCGAGCCGCTTCATTCGGAAATCCCCGATCGGGGCAGACGAACTGAGACAGTCGTTCCCCGGCCGGGCTCGGAGGTAACGGCCACGGTGCCGCCCATGGCAGCAACCAGCTCGTGAACGATGGACAAGCCGAGCCCGCTCCCTTCCGGACGAACCGCCCGGTAGCGCTGGGCAACGAACAGACGCTCGAAGACCCGCGGAAGATCCTCAGCATCGATGCCGGGTCCGTTGTCGGCAACGGCGATGGCTATCTCGGTGGGTGCCGACTGCACGGTGATCCCGACCCGACCCCCTTCCGGCGCATACCGGAGAGCATTCTCGACGAGATTCGAGATCACTTGCGAGACGCGTACCGGATCGGCCTCGACCGGTCCCGTCGGCTCAATGGTGACCTCGAGCCGAACCGAGGCGGCCTCGGCCCGGGACCGGAACTCCTCGGCCACTCCCCCGATATGGGCACCGAGCTCGACCGGCTCGGTCCGGAGGGTGAACTCACGTGCCTCCAGCCGTGACAACAACATGAGGTCTTCCACCAAGCGCGAAAGCCGGTTGCTCTGGCGCTGCAGCACGCCGGCGACCCGCGGCAGCTCCTCGGCCTCGATGGCACCATCGGCGAGGGTCTCGGCATACCCGGAGATGCTCGTCAGCGGCGTTCGAAGGTCATGTCCGACGTTGAGAAGGAAGTCCCTCTCTCGCTGGGCGGCTTCCTCGAGCTTCTGCGCCATCTCATTGAAGCTATCCGCGACGTGGGACACCTCATCGTCACCGTCGTCCTCGACCCTGGCGGTGAGGTCGCCGGCGGCGACTCGCCCGGCCGCCTCGTCGAGACGGGCGAGGCGGGCGCCGAGACGGCGGGCAAGGAGGCCCGCCAGGGCGGCTACCACGATGACGGCTGCCCCGAGTGCCAGAAGGAATGCCCGAACGAGCGCGACACCGGTCAGGAGGTCGGAATCGCGGCCGAGCAGCACGACCAGCGAAAAGGCGCGGGTGCCGGTGTCGATGGTCCGGCCAACCACGACAACCGGCGTTCCCTCCACCTCGCCTTCGAACTCCACGGTCCGGCCCGGCAGGAACGTCTCCTCATCGAGGTCGAACGCGGGGATCAACACGCTCGTACTCGGCACAACCAGCTCCCCCTGCCGCACGGCGGCTATCTCCACGTAGTCGTGCCCGCCGATCTGGGAGGCGGTCACGAGCAACGAGCGGATGGTGCCCTCCTGCGAGAGATTGCGAAGGGCATCGTCTCCCTTGGCCCGTGCCTCGTTGAAGGTTTGCTCGGCCTGGCGTCCGATGGCCTCGGCCTGACGACCCAACTCCTGGAGCGCCTCACTGCGGGACTGCCGGTTCGTCCCGGCCGCCGCCACAACCCCGCCAACGGCGAGGGCAAGCGCGGCGGCCGCCATGAGACTCCAGAAGAAGGTGCGTCTCACGAGCGATCCATCTTGTAGCCGACGCCCCAGACCGTCTCAATCGGGATGTCGGGGAGCTTCTTGCGGAGTTGCCGCACGTGCACGTCCACCGTCCGGGTTTCCCCGAAGTAGTCGTACCCCCAGACGGCTTCGAGCAGCTGGGCGCGGCTGAGGACGATGCCGCGATTGCGAGCGAGGTGCCAGAGCAGGTCGAACTCCCGGGCGGTGGGCTGGACAATGTCACCATCAGGGGTCCGGACTGTCCGGCGGCCGTTGTCGATCTCGAAATCGGCCACGGTGATGGCAGCCGGTGCATCCGGCTGCTGTTCGGAGCGACGCAGCACTGCCTTGACCCTGGCTACCAGCTCGCGGGGCGAAAAGGGCTTGGTTACGTAGTCATCGGCACCCAGTTCGAGACCGACCACCTTGTCGATTTCATCGTCGCGGGCCGTCAGCATGATGACGGGGATGTCGCTCGATGCCCTGATCCGTCGGCAGACTTCCATACCGTCGATGCCGGGCAGGCCGAGGTCGAGCAGGACCGCCCGGGGGGACCGCTCCGTCAAGAGTGTGAGCCCCTTCTCGCCGGAGTCGGCGTGAATGAGCCGGAACCCCTCCTTCTCGAATACGAGCCGAAGCAGGTCGGCGATCTCTTCCTCGTCTTCGATGAGAAGAACCGTTCCATCCATGGGTACACCCAGCTTGGTGGGCAATTATGAGCAGAGTGTTAAGACGGACCGGGGATTTGGCAGACCCACCAGATATCCGGCATCACGTCGTGACTAGACAAGAGGCAGGGTGCGGACCTCTGCCTGGGCGTTGCCGGTTGGCCAGCGGATCTCCACCGGGGAGCCGGGCTCGACTTCGCGGCGGATGAGCCCGAGACCGATGGGGGCACCGACCGTCAGCGACTCTGACACCGACGTGATAGTTCCGACGGGGGCGTCGTCGACTACGATCTCGGCGCCGTCGGGGGGCAAGGCGTTCTCAGTGAGTACGAGGCCGCGTAGGTGCCGGTTGACGTGGCCGCGCGAGTCGATGCGGGCCACCAGTTCCTGGCCGAGGTAGCACCCTTTCGTGAACGAGACCGACTCGGCGACATCCCCGGCCTCCTGGGGAATCGTGCTCTCGTCGACGTCTCGACCCATCGCCGGCTCCCCCATCTCGACCCGGACGGCCGTCGAGGCAAGGCGCCCCACGGGGCGCACATCGGTGGCGAGATCGTCGGCGGATGCCCCCACGAGGAAGTATCGGCCCAACCCTCCAAGGGGGGCGGGGATCGCCCGCTCGACCGTTCCCTCGTCGAGGCCGTCAACGACAGCGGCACTGTCGGGACCGATCAGGTCGAGAACAGGTTCCGGCTCGCCGATCTCGAGCTGCACCCTCAGTTTGAACCGGGCGAGGTCCTCGACGACCGACGGTCCGGTGGCGGCATCGGACACGAGCAGGAACTCGTCGCCGAAGCGGACGACCCACAGCAGTGCCCGCAGCTTGCCGCGGGGCCCGAGCAGCAGGGATCGAACGACGGTACCGTCGGCGAGGCCGCCCAGATCCTGACTGAGCAAGGAATCGAGGAAGGTCTCGGCATCCGGGCCCGCCACCCGCACGAGAACATGGGCGCCGTCCACGACCCCGGCCGAGCGGTGCAGGGCCTGGTATTCCCCGGTCACGTCTCCGTAGCTATCCACCGTCATATCTTGTGAGCACCGGCAATGGCCGCCAGCACCGCCGCCGCCTTGTTGAGGCACTCTTCGTACTCGCGGGCCGGGTCCGAATCGGCCACCACACCGGCGCCGGCCTGAACCCAGGCCCGATCGCCCTTGGCGACCATGGATCGAAGGGCGATGGCCGTGTCGAGGTTGCCGGTGAAGTCGATGTAGCCAACGGCTCCCGCGTACGGGCCGCGGGCACACGGCTCGAGCTCGTCGATGATCTCCATGGCCCGCACTTTGGGGGCGCCGCTCACCGTCCCGTGCGGGAACGTGGCACGAAGCACTTCGACAGGACCGATGTCGGGCCGGAGGCTGCCGGAGACCCCGGACACGATGTGCATCACGTGTGAGTAGCGCTCGATTGTCATGAGCTCATCAACGGCCACCGATCCGAACTCCGAGACGCGGCCGAGGTCGTTGCGGGCGAGGTCGACGAGCATCACGTGCTCGGCCCGCTCCTTCGGATCGGCCAGCAACTCTTCCTCGAGCGCCCGATCGAGGGCCGGGGTGGCGCCGCGCGGCCTCGTCCCGGCAATGGGACGGCTGAACACCTTTCCCTCCCTGGCCCGCACCATGATCTCGGGCGATGATCCGGCAATCGCCACTTCCTGGTCGCGGAAGAAGAACAGGTACGGAGAGGGGTTGATGAGCCGGAGCACCCGGTAGACCGAGAAGGCGTCCCCATCGAAGGGGACCTCGACTCGAAGGGACGGGACCACCTGGAACACATCGCCGGCATACACGTACTCGATGGCGGTGCGCACCGCCTCCTCATACTCCTCCCGGGTGAGGTTGATCTCGGTCACGGCCGGGGCTTCGGAGAACTCGGGCAGCGGGAGCAGCGAATAGTTGGAGCCCTCCCCGAGCCGGGCGGCGGCCTGCTCGAGCGCCTGTTTGGCCTCACCGTACTGGGCGGCCGGATCGTCGCCGACGTAGACGTTGCGAATGAGCAGGATCGTGTCACTCAACCGATCGAGCGCCGCCATCGACCCGACGAACTGCCACAGCTGTTCGGGAAGCTGTCGATCATCCTCCGGCCGATCGGGGAGGTTCTCAACGTAGCGGACGCAGTCGTAGCCGAGGTAGCCGACCACGCCGGTGTGGAGCGGCGGAAGATTGGGAAGGTCGGGAGTCTTGAAGCGGGCAAGAAGCGTCTCGAGGACCTCGAGCGGATCGCCGGGCGGAACGTCGATGGCGGCGCCGTCGAGCGAGGAGACCCCTCCTGTACTGGAGAGCGTGAACTCGGCGTCCCACCCGACGAACGACCACCTCCCCCACCGCTCGCCACCC
>SHLN01000100.1 GCA_004283105.1 Acidimicrobiia bacterium | reverse complement strand
GAAGAAAGCAGCCGCCAAGAAACCTGCCGCCAAGAAACCTGCCGCCAAGAAGGCAGCCGCCAAGAAACCTGCCGCCAAGAAAGCAGCGGCGAAGAAGCCCGCGGCGAAGAAGCCGGCCGCCAGGAAAGCAGCGGCGAAGAAACCGGCGGCGAAGAAGCCGGCCAGGGGACGCGCCGCCAAGGCGGATAAGGCCCCTCCGGCGCCGAAACCGCCCAAACCCTCCAAGTTCAAGGTGCAGGACAAGGTCGTGTATCCCCACCATGGCGCGGCAATCATCGTCAAGAAGGAGAAGCAACCGGTCGATGGTAAGCGGGTGGACTATTTCGTTCTCGAAGTAGCCACCGATCAGCTGATCGTACGAGTGCCGGTTGACCGTGCCGAGGAGCTCGGGGTTCGCCCCGTGATTTCCAAGAACGCGGCCCGCAAGGTGTTCGCAGTATTCAGAGACGAGCCACAAGAGGCAGGCAGCAATTGGAGCCGCTGGTACAAGGTGCTCACAGAGAAGATCAACAGCGGCGACATCTATCAGGTCGCCGAGGTTGTGCGCGACCTGACGTACGCCCAGCAGCTAAAGGGCATCTCTCCGGCGCTCAAGCGAATGCTGTCCAAGGCTCACCTCATTCTCAACAGCGAGCTTCGATTCGCCCTCAACCTGGACGAGGACGAGACCGAGAAGCGCATTCTGCGTGCCCTTCCCAAAGTGGAGGTTCCAGAAGAGGGGTGATCCTCAATGATGGTTGAGGCCACCCGCCTACTTGTCACGCTCACCGCCACGGCGGCCGGGTTCATGGTGGGCTCGAAGATCGGCGAGAGCTCCGCCGTGGTGGGGGCCACCATCGGAGCCGGCCTCGGCTACGTGTTCGGTGGTGCCTTCGGCCGCCTCGTCCGTCGAGCGCTCGACGTCGCTCCGTCGGCCATTGTGCCCCGCGTAAGTGGGCCCCAGTTGTTCGCCGGCGCCTTTGGCATCGGTCTTGGCATCGCCATCGGGCTGGCGCTCGGCTTGCCGATCGTCTTTCTCATGCCCCCTGAGGTGGGCTGGCCGCTGGCCGCCCTCGTTGTCCTGCTCATCGCGGCGTTTGCCGGCACGGTGTTCTCGGCGCGCGCCGACGAGCTGCTCGCTTCGGTGGGTCTTGGTGTGCGCAAACCGCTCGCCACCCATCGGCTCGACTCGGACCCCACCTCGTTCCTCGTCGACTCGTCTGCCGCCATCGATGGCCGGATTCTCGACCTCGCCCGGAGCGGGCTGGCGCGCGGTCGTCATTGGGTGCCGGCGTTCGTGGTCGATGAGCTGCAAGCCATCGCCGATTCTGGAGATCCCCATCGACGGCGCCGGGGCCGGCGGGGGCTCGACGTGCTCGAGAGCCTGCGGGACGTGAATGGTGTGGAACTGGCCATCCTCGAAGAGCACGTCCCGGAATTCCCCGAAGTCGACGCCAAGCTGCTCGCCATCGCCGAGCGGAGCGAGGCGACCCTCGTTACGACCGACCACAATCTGGCGGCAGCCGCCGGTGTGCGGGGCATCGGCGTCCTCAACCCGCATCTGATCGCCGAATCGATGCGACCGCAGGCGAGCGCCGGTGACCTCATCGAGGTGGCAGTCGAGAAGGTAGGCTCCGAGCCGGGACAGGGAGTCGGCTATCTCGATGACGGCACGATGGTGGTAATCGAACAGGCAGGACCGTCGGTCGGCAAGACCGTTGAGGTTCAGATTTCGAACGCCGTCCGCACCCAGATGGGGCGCATGCTGTTCGGCCGCCTGGCGGCGTGACCGACGCCTGGGGCATTGTCGTCGCGGGCGGGCGTGGAGACCGGTTCGGCGGACCAAAGCAACTCGAATTACTAGGCGGTGAGCCGCTGTGGGAATGGGCTCGTCGTTCCCTCATCGAGGGCGGTGTTTCCACCGTCGTTGTCGTCGGGGCCATGGACGGGGCCGTCGACCCCGGTGAGCGGAGGCGGGATTCGGTGGCAGCCGGTCTGGCGGAGGTTCCCGACGGCGTGGAGTACGTCCTCGTTCACGATGCCGCCCGGCCCCTTGCCACACCGACGCTGACCGAGCGGGTGTTGGCCAGGCTCCGGCAGGGAGATGTCGCCGGTGTGATTCCGGGCAACGCCGTTCGCGACGCCACGAAACGGGTTGAGGGAGAGCGAGTGGTGGCTGCGGTCGACCGTGACGATCTCGTCACCGTCCAGACACCACAGGGCTTTGTTGCCGCGGTTCTCCGGAGAGCGCACGCCACGGTCGAGGGGGACGCGGCCGACGATGCCGAGTTGGTGGCCGGACTCGATGAGCCGGTGGTGTATGTCGAAGGCGAGATCACAAACCTGAAAGTGACGGTCCCCGCCGATCTGAGGCTGGTTGAGGCGATCCATGCGAGTTAGCTGGGGATTCGACGCCCATCGGCTTGGAGGCGACCCTCCGGTCCTTCTGGCCGGTGTGGTGGTGGACTCGGGGCGCGGCGTTCTCGCAACATCGGACGGCGATCTCGTGGCCCACGCCGTGGCCGACGCCCTCCTCGGAGCCGCCGGTCTCGGTGATCTCGGTGCTCACTTCCCGTCCTCCGACCCGCGCTGGGAAGACGCCGACAGCATGGGCCTGCTCACTCGCGTGGTTGACATGTGTTCGCAACTGGACATCCGGTACCTGGACGTCACCGTCATCGCCCAGGAGGTGCGGGTTGCTCCCCACCGAACGGCCATTGAGGAGGCCCTTGCTGCGGTGCTCGGCATCGACGCCGAACTGGTCTCGGTCAAGGCAACGACCACCGATGGCATGGGGGCCATTGGCGCCGGGGAGGGCATCGCAGCCACGGCGGTCGTGACCGCCATGACGGCCGCCACCGGCGCATCCGGAGGCGACTGAGCCGGGTCGTCCGACGTCAGGTGCTCACGGCGGCGGTCGCCCCGGCCGGGGCGTTGGTGATGATTCCGGTGAAACCGCTGCTCCGAAGGCCCCGGATGGTCTCCGGGTCGTCGACCGTCCAGGCCACAAGCCACATGTCGAGCCCGGCGGCTACCGCCGAAAGCTCGGCAGGGTCGGTGAGCGAGGTGAGATGCGGGTTGAGGGCCTGGTGCCCTCGCAAGTGGGCGTGAAGAAGCTGCTTGGCGGCGTCGGCCCCCGGGAGAATGAGCTGGCCGGTCGCAATCGCTCCGCTGAGATGCCGGATGTGATCGACAGTGGCGTGATTGAACGACGAAATGATCACCCGATCCTCCCACCCGTGCTCGTGCACCCAGGCCACCACCTCGGCCGCCACCGTGTCGTCGGGATCGAAGTCGGGATCCGTGTCGAAGTTCTTGATCTCGATGTTGACGATGAGGTCTCCGCACGCCCCCATCGCTTCTGCGAAGCCGAGCAACTCCGGGTCGTGGCGGCGGAGCTCGCCCGCAGTGTGTTCGATGATCGGCCCGAGACCGGCGGCCACAGAGTCGTGGTGAACGACAAGCTCGCCATCCGCCGTACGCCGCACGTCTAGCTCGACGCCGTGCGCCCCCTGCGCCGCCGCCACCTCGATCGCCTCCCGGGTGTTCTCGCGGGCATGGGCGGATGCCCCCCGGTGCCCGAATATGAGAAAGGTGTCTTGTGGGACGGTCAGCATGTCTGCCCACGGTACCTACCATGGCGCCCATGCGAGTGTTCAATTCTCTCGGGCGCGAGTCGCAGGTGTTCACCCCGCGGGAAGATGGGCGCGTCACCATGTACGTGTGTGGCCCAACGGTGCAGAGCGCCCCGCACGTGGGCCACGGCCGCAGCGCGGTCGCCTTCGATGTCATCCGGCGGTATCTGCAATGGCGTGGCCTCCTCGTCACCTACGTGGTGAATGTGACCGATGTCGAGGACAAGATCATTGCGGCTGCCCAGGATGAGGGAGTGACGGCCGAAGAGATCGCCACCAGGACTGCCGAGCAGTTCCGGACGGCCTATCGGGCCCTCAACGTGCTGCCCCCCGATATCGAGCCAAAGGCAACCGAGCACATTCCCGAGATGATCCAACTCATCGAGGATCTCATCGCCCGCGGTCATGCCTACCCCACCGGGGCGGGAGATGTCTACTTCTCCGTCCGTTCCTTTCGAGAGTACGGTCGCCTCTCCGGCCGCAAGATCGACGACCTCATCTCCGGCGCTCGCATCGAGCCGGGTGAAGCCAAGCAGGACCCGCTCGACTTCGCCCTCTGGAAGGCGGCCAAACCGGGTGAACCGCATTGGGACTCACCGTGGGGGAGTGGCCGGCCCGGCTGGCACATCGAGTGCTCGGCCATGGCTCGCAAGTACCTCGGGCATGGCTTCGATATCCACGGCGGCGGCACCGACCTCGTCTTCCCTCACCACGAGAACGAGGTAGCGCAGGCCGAAGCCGCCTACGGGCCTCCGTTCGCCCGCTACTGGCTCCACAATGGCATGGTCAATCTCGGTGGAGAGAAGATGGCGAAATCGACCGGCCTGGTGGTTGGTCTCCTCGGTGCGCTCGAGAAGTATCCACCGAGCGCCATCCGGCTGTTCTACCTCCGGACGCACTACCGGCGTCCGGTCGACTTCACCGATGAGGCCATGGACGATGCGGTCGCCGCCCTGGAACGACTGTGGGCCTTCCGGCGCCGTGCCCCGGCCGTGCCCGAAGATGTCGCCGCACCCGGGGTAATGGACCGCTTCCAGGAGTTCATGGATGACGACTTCGATACGGCCGGGGCCCTCTCGGTTCTCTTCGAGGCGGTTCGAGAGGGAAACACCCGTCTCGATGCCGGTGAGGCGGTCGACTCGCTCGCAGCCGCCTACGACGACATCGTGGGTGTGCTCGGGCTCGAGGAGCCGGCCGTCGTCCTCGATGACCTGGTGGAGGGGCTGTCCGGGTTGGCCGCCCGGTTCCAGGTCGAGCCGTCAAACGACCCTGCTACGACGGTCGAACGACTTGTCGATGCGCGGACGAGAGCCCGGGCCGAAAAGGACTGGGCACGCTCGGACGAGATCCGGGACGGCCTAGCCGGCCTGGGCATTCACGTGGAGGACGCCGTCGGTGGCACCCGCTGGCATCGGTAGCAGGGTCGAGGGAGTCCACGCCGTCGCTGCTGCTCTGGCCGCAGGACGGGTTCGCCGCTTGACGGTTGAGCGGGGCCGGTCGCGTGACGCACTGGGCGATGTGCCCGCCGGAATCGAGGTCGTCGAGGTCGACGACGTGCGTCCCCTGGCCGAGACGACGGCCCCGCAAGGGGTGGTCGCCGACTGCGAACCCATCAAGCCTCACCCCCTTCGCGCCCTGGTGGCAAACGCGCACCGTCCGTCGCTGGTCGTTCTCGACCACGTTGAAGACCCGCACAATCTGGGGGCCGTCGCCAGGTCGGCGCTGGCCGCCTCGGCCACCGGTCTGGTGGTGGCCGCCCGGCGATCGGCTCCGTTCGGCGCTGCCGCCTTCAAGGCTGCGGCCGGAGCTCTCGAGCAGCTGCCGGTGTCGATCGTGAACTCGGTGGCCGATACCGTCGCCCGCCTCGAGGAGCTCAGGGTATGGACCGTCGGTCTCGATACCGACGCCGAGGAGTCGCTCTTCGGGTGCCAGCTTTTCACGGAGCCGGTGGCCGTCGTCATCGGAGGCGAGGGCAGAGGGATGAGCCATCTCGTGCGTGAACGCGTGAGCAAGCTCGTTCACATCCCGATGGCCGAGGGCGTCGAGTCGCTCAACGCCTCGATCTCAGCCGCCCTGGCGATGTACGAGGTCAAGAGGGTGAGGGAGGCCTAGTTGCTGGTTGCTGGTTGCGAGTTCCTGGTTCCTGGTCCTTCGTCCTTGGTCCCCAGTCCCCAGTCCCCACCTCCGGGGCCTGGTCGGCGCCTTTCTTTCCCCTCCCGTGAGGCGCAGCCTCATGGGAGGGCGGCAACCCTCCGGGTTGCTTCGGGGAGGGTCGTTCCCAGCAAACTGCGCAGCGACGTGAAGCTCAATCAAGCGGCGTGCAACGGGGCCAGGTCATCGATGTCAACGCTCCCACACGACTCACCGAAGGGCACCCAGGTGTTGCGCAAAGGTGACCGCAATCTTCGACCACCTTTCCACGAGAGGGCAGTGCCCGCACGGTCCTCCTGGGACGGCGTCGCCGGGCCAACGCCTGCTTCGTTGCACGGCTCGCGTGAAAGGTCTCGTCGTCGCGCCGTTGTTGGGAACGACCCTCCCCGTACCCCTCCCACTCCGCTTCGCTACGCGGGAGGGGAGAAGAAGGGGCGTCCCACCAAGCAGCCAACCGGCGGGACCAAACACCACGGCAATCGGAAGGATTGACGCCGCAAGCGTTCCCGGGTGGGAGGGGAGAGCCCGGTGCTTATTGCTTGCTGGCAACGGCCCCGCGTACCCGGGGTTCCTCAGGCACGTACGGAACCGATAGGAACCGGAGCGCGATCTGCACCAGGGGGCCGATCGACACGAGGAACCACACGGTGCCCCAGCCGATCGTTCCACCCAGCGAATATCCGATGGCAAGGGCCAGCGCCTCGACCGTGAACCGCGCTTTCCACAGTGTCACGCCTCGTCGCGCCAGGGCAGTCATGAGACCGTCGCGGGGTCCTGGGCCGAGACGAACCCCGAGGTAGAGGCCGGAGCCGACGGCGACGACAACCGGGCCGGTCAGAGTGAGAGTGGTCCGGACCCAGAGGCTCGACGGTTCGTCGAAGAGAAAGAGGGTCGCGTCCATGGCCAGGCCGATGACGAGCATGTTCGCAATCGTTCCGAGCCCGATCGGCTCGCGCAGGACGAGGAGGACGCCGATGATGACGGCGCCGACCAGGATCACCGCCGTCCCGATGCTGATGGGTGTCTTTTCCGAGAGGCCCTGGTGGAACACGTCCCAGCCGGGGAGGCCGAAATCGCCGAGCACGATGAGGGCGATCCCGATGCCAAACAGAATGAGGCCGAGGAGAAGCCGCGGCGTGCGGCGGAGCTGAACGGCGATGGGAAGCATCGCCGAACGCTAGCCGTCGGCGTCGCCGCGGTTGGCTACCGGAATCCCATCCTTCCGGACAGGTACTGATCAGACGTCTTGAGCTCGGCGGAGAATGCCTCACGGGGCACACAGCAGAGCACCCGGGTCGTTCCTCCCCGGTCCTTGAGTTTGATCAGCAGCGGACAGCTCGCGCATGTGTCCACGGGGATCTCCCCCCGCTGGGGACACTGCACCGACTGGTTCGACCCGACGGGAAGGGCCACTCCCCGAACCGACGGATTGAGCCCCCGGAGAGCACGGCGGAAAGCGGCTCCGCGTGTGCGCTCCGTGGGCGGTGGATAGACCACGCGTTGCCTGGTTGCACGCAGGTCTTGTTTCTCGCGCGTCGTCACTCGCGCCTCCCCTCTGGCCTCTCCCACAAGGCCATTCTTTGCACGACGACCCCCCTCTCTGCTCGAGGCCGGGCGTGTCGCCGGCCGAGCAATTCGTGGCGCCGCGCCACATCACCAGATTCATACAGTGGCGACCTTGCAGTGCACCTGCGCCCGATATGCAGACCGAGATTCACGCTATCGACTACCCGGGCTGGCCCGGGAGGCCATCCAGCGGTCCGATGGGTTGAGCTCGGCCGAGTTTCTTTCCCTCGGAAGACAACACAGCACCGTGACCTTGCCACGCCGGTTTGCCAGCTTGATGAGCAGCGGACACTCGGCACAGATCGAAACGTTGATTTCCCCCCGCACCGGACATTGCACCGATCGGTCCATTCCTACCGGAAGGCTCGATGATCGCATCGTGACCCTCCTTTCCCCCTCAGGTCAGAGGACAAGCCTCTGACGCGACATGAACGGAGCTCCTACTCATGACACGCACCGGGAGGTGGTCCTCTTGCACGACGACGCTCCCGGCACAGGAAGCTGCTGCAAGTTGCGACCCGCAGCAGTTCCTCTCCCCCCCGTTTGAGGCCTCTAACCGGTCTGTTCCACGCTGACGGAAACTTGGGAGCCCTTCGCTTTGGCGTTGACCAGGAGGAAGAACTCGTTGGGATCGCCATGGTCGAATTGCTGTGCGCCGGGAAGTCCGCATTGCTCTCCGTCCACCACCTCGGGAAGCAGGAAGGGGCCGGTAGCGATCGGCTCGGTGGTGCGACCCGGCACATACTCATAGGCACAGAAGTCGCCGACGGGGTCGTTGTCCCTGACGCTTATCATCATCCTCGAGGCGACACCGGTCGGAGTCATCGTGATTGTCCATGTGGTGTCCAGGCCGGTGACATTCCAAGCGCAGAGGAACTCCCCACCGTCGTAGCCCGCCAGGACTCCATCCGTGATTACGCAGGGCGGCGGCGGTTCTGGCTCCGTCGGCGGCTTGACCGGCTTCTTGGCCGACGCCGGCGCCGCCACTGCCAGCAGGATGGATAGCGCCGTGAAAATCGCGAGTAGCCGTCTCATATCACCCTCCTTGGAGCCGGATCGCTATCGGCTGGCTCCTGAACGCCGAAAACCACTCATGTTCATTCCACGCCTGGGCGGTTGATTCTCTTGCACCGCTGGGGAAGCTCGTCAGCCGTTCCACTCCCCGACCCAGGCCGCAGGGTCGCCTCGCATCGCGCCGACGCCGACCACGCGATCTCCAAATGTGGACAGGTCGAAGAGCTTCATGGCCGTCTCGTTGTATCCGCCAAACACCTCATCCTCATGCGGGATCTTCTCCCACGTGGCACCGTTGTCCACCGAGACCCAGATTGCGGTCCGCGACCAATCGGGATCGTTCCAGTCGTACTGCTGAGCGCCCGCGACGAGGCCGTTGGGGGTGGAGACGAGGCCAAAGATGTCGGTCTGTTTGACCGTCGAGGTGAACGGTGGGACCTGATCCCAGGTCGTGCCTGCGTCGTTTGATACCCATATCCCGGCTACGTGGTCGCCCATACCGACATCTTCAGCGGCAAAACCGGCTCCGACGATTGTGTCGCCGAGCCGCACGACTGCTTGGGTTTCACCCCGGATGTCGGCGAGGGGATCGGTGAGCTGGTTCGATTCCCAATTGACCCCATCCGCCGATGTCCAGACGGTTGGTAGTAGGTCGACGTTGCCGACCGCCATCAATCCCTCTGCGTCGGCCGTGACGTCCCAAACGAACGCGTTCGCAAACGGGCTCGGGTCGAGCTTCTGCCATTCGGTCCCATTGGCC